>JAOUEB010000259.1 GCA_029858925.1 Nitrospira sp. | reverse complement strand
TTCTCTCCGTCCTGTTGCACGAGCTCGGCCATTCCTACGTGGCGCTGCGCTATCACATTCCAATTGAACGGATCACCCTATTCATTTTCGGCGGCGTGGCCCATATGCGGAAGGAGGCGCCCACTCCGCGCGCAGAATTCCTTATTGCGGTGGCCGGGCCCGTGGTGAGTTTTGTACTGGGGGCGGTCTGTTTGGGGTGCGTCGCGATCGCCGAATCGATTCTACAGCCAAGCGACGCGCAAGGTTTGGTTATGCTTGGGGCTCTGTTGGGAACGGTGAACCTCCAGCTGGGGCTATTCAATTTGATTCCAGGGTTCCCCTTGGATGGGGGGCGGGTATTGCGCGCGGGGCTCTGGGCTTGGGGGAAGGACTTCCATCGAGCGACGAAGCAGGCGGCTGTGGCCGGCCTTGGATTCGGCGCGTTGCTCAGTTTGCTGGGGCTTGCGGTGGTCGTCGGGGCATTGATGGGCGAGTTGCCTTCTTCGATGGCAACCAACGGTAGTTGGGTTGCCTTCGTCGGGATGTTTCTCTTTGCCGCGGCGCTCGCCAGCCGGCGTCAAGCGGTGTTGCGGCACCGTCTCGCGACGATTCCGGTACGGGACTTGATGGTCCGGACGGTCACGTCGATTCCCGCACAATGTTCGCTGGATGAGGCGGTCACGCAGTACTTCCAGCCCTATGGATATGGCGGCTTTCCAGTCTTGGATGATGGACGGCTGGCGGGGCTGATCACGGTGGCTGACATCCAGACGGTCCCGGCGGCACTGTGGTCTTGGCGGCAAGTCGGGCAGGTCATGCGCCCGCTGTCACCGTCGTTGATCGTGGACCTGGATGCTCCGGTGATTCAGGCGTTGGAGCGCATGGCGGGGGACGGATGGGATCGGCTTGTCGTAATGCAAGCCGGACAGATTGCCGGGCTGGTCACGCAGTCGGCTATCGCGCATTTTCTGCAACTACGGAAAACGTGATGCGTATCTCGCGAACGACGAGATACGAGCGACGCTTCACGGTCTCACTCCGTCCGCGCCACGGAAATGTTTTGGGCGATGGCGACGCGGACTACGTGGACGGCTAGAAGAAAGCCATACACCACACAGAGAAAATTCAGCGCGATATTGGAAAAGTTTCGCAACACCAGCGTGAGGCAAATCACGAACGTGGCGCTTGAGATCAACGTTGCGAGCATCAATCGGCGGCAAAAGTTATGCGCCGGTTCACGCTCCAACGGTTTCAGCGCGCGGCCGTAGCGGGCGGCTCTTGCCACAGTGGCGTCGTAGGCCTGGTCGTCTGATGGTCCGAAGTATTTCAGGAATACATATCCTGCCAGGATGACGGCCCAGGGCGCGCTCCACAACATCCAGTTGCCGAGAAAGTCATAGACCTCTGCGGTCATGAACACCAGAAACACCGGCGTGTACAACACTCCCAGAAGAAGGGGAGAGGTGTGGTTATCGCGAAGATAGTCCTTCTCCGGCCCCCCATGGATCAACTCTTGTTCGAATAGAGGGAAACCGTATTTCACGATAATCAGGGCGATCGCAACGCTCACCGTTTTGTCTGGGATATACCGGAAGAAGTGTTCGAGGACGGTGAGGACTGTACTGACGATGGTCGATGCCCATGCAGCGCCGAGAACAGGATTCAGGTAACTTTCCATTCCCATTTCCCAGTGCGTCAATGTCTGCTCGAGGATCGTTCTGAGCTCCTGATCCATCGCCAGCGCGTGCTGCTGCGCCAGGGTGATCTGGAGCGCCGCGCCTGGGAGGCTCATCACCGCTGCGCTCACGAGTCCGAACGAACACAGAAACCAGATATGGATGAGCGACGAATTGTGAGCGGTGCGCAGATACTTTCGAAATCCGAGCCCCTGGGCAAGGAACCCCCAGAGCAGCCCTCCGGTCATATTGACGAGGACCCAGGGGAATACCGCTGTATTGGCCCCCTCTCCTGGGTATGCCAGCCAGTTGACGAATGAGCTGGACAGCAGCGCGGTGATGGCGCCCCACCAGGGTCCGAGGAGAAAGGCGACCAGGGCCGTTCCCGTCATATCGAGGTAGAGGATGCTGTTGAACCGAATGCTCAGCATCAGCCCAAGGTAATTGAGCAAGACTCCCGTCGGAACGATCGTAAGGAGTTCGCGGTACAGCAAAAACGGGAATGCCGGACGAAAAGTCCAGTTCGGTTTCTTGCCTTTCGAGGGTGATGGATCAGACTCGGGTTCTTCGCGCCGTTCACGGGACGGTTTCTCCTTGCGCACGGGGGAAGCGTCTCTCGCATCCTTAAATCGGTCATGAAATTTGATGAGGTAATCCACGATGGTGAGCGTCATCACAATCATGCCCCCGATGATGCCCAACATGGTCAAGGTTTCATTATTCAGCTGTAGCATGCAGTATCCTAATGGGTGTTCAGATCCGACTTCTTCGCGCCGAATACGCGGCGTGAACGATCGTGTCGGCCTATGACCTAGTCGGGCAAAATCCTATCGTAGAAAAGGGCGTGAGGCCAGGAAAAGGCCGGAAGTTGCAAAGCCAGGAAAACGGCTCCAGGACGGTATTAACCGCCATCCGACGATGCGGCGGACGGCACCTGGACTCGTTGTTGGAGATTGTGGGCGATTGCGGCGCCGAGCAGGAGGAGCCCGGCCGAATAGTAGACCCATAGCAGGAGGAAGATGACTTCCAGCAGGGACCCGTAGAGCCGGACATAGACCGTGGCGTAGCTACTATAAGTGACGAACAATAATTTGGCGGAGACCCAGAGGACGCCGAATACCATGGCGCCAGCCATCGCTTCCCGCCATCCGGGCCTGCGGCGGGGAACATATCGATAGAGAAAACCGACCGCCAAGAATGCAAGGACGAACGGCAAGGTATAGGTCAACTGGAAGTCATGAGCCGTGAGGGCGACGAGATCCAGACCCCAGAGCTTCGGCGCATAGGCGGTCAGGAGGTTGATGGTTTGCGTTGCGACATAGGAGATGATGAGCAGCAGTCCGGTGGCGCCGAGCAAGGCGACCGATATCGCGGTGGAGATCAACGGGTGACGCCGCCTGGTGCTTTCGAATACCACATTGAGCGCGTAATCCAGCTCATAGAAGACCAGCCCTCCGAACCAGAAGAACGAGAGAAACACGATCCATCGCACGTTTTCCAGGGCGCTGACCCGGTGGAGTTCGTGAGCCAGCCGCTCGCCCAACGACGGCAAAAACCCCTTGAGGAAACTCAACAGGAATTGCTCGCCGATCACATCCTGGCTGACCAGAAAACTAATGCCGTACAGCAGAAGGAAGACAAGCGGAAAGAGCGAGAGCAGGGAGAAAAACGCGAGGGATGCGGCGAGGCTGGCGCAGCCATGCCGCAGAAAGGCATGGAAGATATCAACCGGAAAACGAAGTCCCATCTTGAGAGCTCGCATGCCGCCAAGCGTAGCATGAGCCGCGATGTCACGCATCTCATTCTTGCGGTCTCGGAATTTATTTTAACGTCAAGACGGCCTGCCCGGCGAGGTTCACAAGTGGGT
>JAOUEB010000258.1 GCA_029858925.1 Nitrospira sp. | reverse complement strand
GAGTGGGGAGAGCGCTCCGAGCAAGACATGGTACAGCCCTCGGTGTACCCCGGCTCGCTCGATAGCATAGAGTGTGCTCGGTTCTTCAACAACAAGGATCTTCGCGCGGTCTCGCTTAGGATCGAGACAAAATTCGCACAGGTCTCCTTCGGCAATGTTGCGGCATTGCTGGCAGAATGTCAGCCCATCCTTTACTGCGCGAATCGCATCGGCCAAACGCAAGGCATCTTCCCGTTCAGCCTTCATGAGGTAGAAGGCCAACCGTTGCGCGCTCTTTTGCCCGACCCCGGGAAGACGAACCAGCTCCTTGATCAGTCTTGCCAGCAATCCCTGTTGATCGACGGCCATCGTTAAAAGAGGCCTGGGATCTTCATCCCCCCGGTTAAGGCCTTCATGTCGCTCTCCATCAGTTCTTTGGCCTTTCGCAGCGCCTCATTGGTTGCCGCGACGACAAGATCTTGCAGCATGTCCACATCGCCGCTCTTGACGATCTCGGGGTCAATCGCCACGCTGACGATTTGCATCGCGCCGTTCGCGGTCACCGTGACGATTCCACCGCCGGCTGTCCCACTGGCGGTCTTTGACGCCGCCTGCTCTTGGATTCTCGCCATCTGTTCCTGCATGGCCTGGGCTTGCTTGAGGATGTTGTTCATATTGCCGAAAGGACTCTTCATTCGGGAACCTCCTTCTGGGCTACTCGACGGACCTCGGCCAACTCGGCGCCGAAGATCTCGATCGCTTGTTTCACTGTAGGATTGGCCCGTGCCTGTTCAAGTAATACAAGCCGCTGGTCCTGTTCCTTGGCTGCCCGCATCTGTGCCATCGTCGGTCCCGGCGGGTCCGTCTCTGAGAGCTCGACAATGCGGATCCGCACCGGAATGCCTGTCTGCTTTTGACACAGCGTCGCCAGCGCCAGGAGATGCTCTTCTTTTTCCAGCCTCGCACGGGCCAAGGTCGCTTGTTTGGCAAATCCGATCGTCATGAGGCCGCCCTCCATCCCAAGAAATCGGCCGGCCTCCAGGAACGGGGCGATGTTGGGAAACGAAACGGCTATCTCGTTCTGGATGGCTTCCCAATTCAGTGGGGCTTGTCCGGTCGCAGGTTGGGAAGTGGTTGCGATCGGAGCGGTCGTTCCATCCTCGTGTGCAGGTTGATTGGAGGGCTGCTGTGGGGCTGGTGTTCCCTCGAATTTCGGTTGTGAGAGCGGGACAGGCTTCGATTGCGACTTGGAGGCGGCCGGATCGACGCGGCCTGCCGGTGCAGGAGTGGTTGCCAATGGAGTCATGGCAGAGGCGGTTGATCGTGTGCCAATGGTTTCAGAACGGGCGGGAGGCTTCTGGCCGAGGGGTGTCGGCGCTGTCTGAAGGGGGCGTGGCTCGCCGGGCTCTCGCCGGCGCAGCAGCCGCGTCGCTCGTATCGCTGCGATTTCCAGCACGAACCGCGGATGGGCGCTGAGCCTGAGCGAATCTTCCGCCTGGATAAAGAGGGCCAGCAGTTCCTGAAGCTGTTCCGGCGTCAGGGTCTTGGCATCCATCGTAAGCTGTGTGATGTCCTCCTCGGAAACTTCAATCAAGCTGCGCAGCTCGGTCGTCGACGGAACGACAGATGCCACGAGGAGGTTACGGATATGGGCTACCACCTCGTCGCAGAACGCCCGCAATTCATGCCCCTGGTCCATGAGGTTCGCCAGGATGGTGAGTGCGGCAGGACTGTCTTGGGCCAGCACGGCGTTGACGATGCCCTGTACCAGTTCGTGAGGCACTGCCCCAAGCAGCGCTTCCAGATCGGGATGGCTGATCGTCTTGCCCCCGAACGCGATCGCCTGATCGAGGAGACTCAGCGCATCGCGCATGCTGCCTTCACTAGCCCGCGCCAGAGCAAGGAAACTCCGCTCCTCGATCGTGAGTTGATCCTGTTCGGCCACGTGGCGGAGCCGTTCGATGATTTCGGCCCGCGCAATCCGGCGAAAGTTGTAATGTTGGCAGCGAGAAAGAATCGTCGCGGGAATCTTGTGAATTTCTGTCGTTGCGAAAATGAAGACGACATGTGCCGGAGGCTCTTCAAGCGTCTTCAGCAACGCGTTGAAGGCCGAGTTTGACAGCATGTGCACTTCGTCGATGATGTAAACGCGGTACTGGCCTCGGAAGGGCGCGAATTTGACGTTTTCGCGAATCTCGCGCACATCGTCCACACTGGTATTGGAGGCGCCGTCGATCTCCACCACGTCGACCGAGCTTCCCTGTGCGATCTCCAGGCAATTCGCGCAGCGATCGCATGGACGGCCCGTCGGTCCCTGCTCGCAGTTCAGCGCCTTCGCGAGAATGCGTGCGACGGTCGTTTTTCCCACCCCGCGTGTGCCGGAAAACAGGTAAGCGTGCGCGATGCGCTTCGTCGAGACCGCATTCATCAAGGTCTGCACGACGTGTGGTTGACCGATCACATCGTCGAACGTGCCGGGACGGTATTTGCGGGCGGAAACTTGGTAGTCCATGGTGCGTCGTTCGTTACACGTGAAGCGTATCTCGTGTCTGACTCAGTCGCTTCACGAATGACGATTCACGAAATACGTCTTCGGAAAGCGGGGCCAGGTGATCCTGCGGCACACAGAACTGACCGCTTACCGTTGCTTCCTTCCGGACCTGGCGGGGTTCACAGGGTTCTGTCGCACAGGGCCCAGCCCCTTTTTCAAGTTCACAGTGCTGAGAAATTGAGTGCTGAGCAAGCGAAGGACTGGTTTACCCTACTCTCTTTAGAGTCTCAGCACTCAACAACTCAGCACTATTTTCAGATGGCGGAGAGGGTGGGATTCGAACCCACGGTCGAGTTACCCCGACGCATGCTTTCCAAGCATGTCGATTCGGCCACTCTCGCACCTCTCCGTGGCCGGGGACAGTCAAAGAGCCGGCATCTTAACATGGGCCCTCGTGAGCGGCAAGGTGAACGGGGGCTCCTCCGCAGGGATTCGACAAGGAATTTGTCGGTTTGACGGATTGCGACAGTATTTGGTTCCTTACCCAGTTCCCCAATCGTATGGGTTGACACTTGGATACATCCAACGGTACAAAAGCCATACGACATCGCGCGTTTTGTGCGCTCTGAGACACTGCGGTGACAGCTCCGTAGGCAGGCACGCTAGTGCGAGAGTGGCGGAACTGGCAGACGCGCGAGACTTAGGATCTCGTGGGTAACCGTGGGGGTTCAAGTCCCCCCTCTCGCACCATATAGATAGACGATAATGACCGCCAGAGAGCCTCTGGCGATGAAAAGAAGGATTCCCACCCGATGACGATGAAAATGGAAATGACTGAATTAGGTCCCATGAAACGCGCGTTGAAAATTGAGGTGCCGGCCGACGAGGTGACGCAGCGATTCTCCCGGGCTTACGTCGAGCTGAATCGTCAAGTTCGAATTCCTGGTTTTCGACCAGGGAAGGCCCCCTTGGCCATTTTGGAAAAGCGCTACGCCAAAGCGGTAGAGGAGGACGTAATCCGAAGCCTTGTCCCGGATTATTACGATCAAGCCG
>JAOUEB010000257.1 GCA_029858925.1 Nitrospira sp. | reverse complement strand
AACGTCCGGAATGACTGTTCTGATATATTCCACCAGTGCGAGGTAGTCCTCTCCCGTATAGGCTCGTTCCATGAGGTCGAGGATTCGGTCGCTTCCAGACTGGAGCGGCAGGTGGATGTGTTTACAGATTTTAGGATGGGCGGCGATAGCGGCAATCAGGGCCGGTGGAAAGTCTTTGGGGTGGGGTGAGGTGAACCGCACCCGATCGATGCCCGGCACGTCCGCGACGGCGCCGATCAGCCGGGCAAAATCCCACTCGCCGTCCCGGTAGGAATTGACGTTTTGGCCCAGCAAGGTGATTTGCTTGAATCCTCTGGCAGCGGCATCGCGCGCCTCGGCCAGCACGGCTTCAGGGGCGCGGGACCGTTCGCGTCCACGGGTATAGGGGACGACACAGAACGAACAAAAGTTATCGCAGCCACGCATGACGGTGATCCAGGCGTTTACCCCGTTGTCGCGGTCCGGAAGAATGCCTTCATAGGTTTCATATTCCGACAGATCGAGGGCGAATCCCTTTTCGGAGAACCCCTGCTCTTGGGCTTCAAGGGCGTTGGAGAGCAGCATGGGCAGTTGCCGGTAGGCGTCCGGTCCGGCCAGGACATCGACGAGCGGTTCCTTTTCAGCCAGTTCGGCTTTGAGATTCTGGGCCATACAGCCGAGGATGCCGACGACCAGGGGGCGTTGCGTCTTCAGCCCCTTCAACTCGGAGAGATGGGCATAAATTTTCTTGTGGGCGTTCTCGCGAATGGCGCAGGTGTTCACGAGCACCACATCGGCTCGTTCGCGATCGGAGGTGAACGCGAATCCTTCCCGCTTCAGCATCGAGCGGACCAGCTCGCTGTCGGACTCGTTCATCTGACAGCCGAAGGTTTCAATATGGACCTGGGGAGCGGAGGGCTTCGGTGTCATAGCTGTATCACCGAGTTGATCATCGGTTGTTCGAGAGCGGGATGGCCGAGGGCCCAGCGTTCTGTCGCCGCCGTAATGGTAATCGGTTTGCTCTGATTCCGGAGATCATCGGAGCCCGCCACCGCGACTTTTGTGAAGTTCGGCGTGCAGCCCTGGCGATAGCCGTCTTGTGTGCTTGCTTCAAAAAGAACGGAGACGGTGGTTCCGATCTGCTGCTGATGGAACGCGAGCCGCTTCGCCCGTCCGAGATCGAGGAGCACCTCGGCGCGCTTTCGTACCGTTGCGGGTGGCGCCGCTCGCTTCATGCGTACGGCGGCGGTCCCCGGTCTCGGCGAATAGGGAAATACGTGAAGATAGGAAAAAGGAAGGTCCGTTGCGACTGCCAGGGTATTCCGGAATGCTGATTCAGTTTCGCCGGGGAATCCCACCATCAGATCGGTCCCAAGCCCCAGATGAGGAATTTTGGCGGCGGCTCGCTCAATCAAACCGATATAGGCCCGTACAGTGTGGCGCCGATTCATGGCCAGGAGGATCTGGTCGTCTCCGCTCTGGAGAGGAATGTGAAGCGAGGGGCAGAATTTCGCGGAACCGGCCAGAAGATCCAGCAGTTCGTCACTGACGGTGGTCGGTTCGATCGAAGAGATGCGGATGCGTTCGAGGCCTGCCGTGCGATCAAGCTGTCGAAGCAACGAACACAGGTCATGGCCATGGTGGAGATACTGGCCGAGGTTCACTCCCGTCAGCACGATCTCACGATACCCGCGCGCAGCCAGGCTGTGGGCCTCCTCTAGAATGTCCTCCAGCCTTCTGCTCCGTTCATGCCCCCGTGAGAAGGGAATGATGCAAAAGCTGCACATGGCGCTGCAACCGTCCTGAATTTTCAGCGGCGCTCTTGTCGAATCCGGTTCGCCGAAGTAGGGAAGTTCGAAGTCCTCGCGCGACATCGTTCTGGTGTGGCGGATGTCCGGAGAGGCGTGTTTCTGTAAGGCATCGGCCGGGGGAAGGTAGGACGGCAGGTCCAGTTTGAATTGATGACCGACGATGAGATCGATACCGCCTTGGCGCTTGAGTCCCTCCAGTCCGGTTTGGGCATAACAGCCTGTTACTGCGACGAAGGCGTGGGGGGAATGTTTGAGTGTCTTGCGGATCAGGTAGCGCGAGGTTCGTTCCGCATCTTCCGTGACCGCGCAGGTATTGAGCACGAGCAAGTCTGTCGGCCGGCCGAACTCGACCAGTTGAAATCCTCTCTGGCGGAGCCCTTCGCCCAGCACGGCAGTTTCGGCATGATTCAATCGGCAGCCCAGGGTATGGAGCGACGCGCGCGCGCTTGTTGTCATAGCGGAGCATTATAGGGAGGTTGTGTCGGTTCCGGCAAGGTCGCGCGTCCGGCGAGGACGGCTGCCCCGCGTGTTTTTTTGATTGCCGAAAGTGAGCATGGTAGGATGCGCCCACCTTCGTGGCCCACAAGGTTGCCCAAGAGCGTGAAGATGGCGTATCGGCTGTTCCCTGTCCTCCTGTTTCTGTTTGTGTTGGGCGATCCGTTTTCAATGGGAGGCGCCAAGGATCTGCTTCCTGTCGAGCCTGATCTCAGCACCCGCATCGAGGAATTGTATGACCATGAGGCCAGACTTTTCATCACACTCTACTCCCTGGCTGGGAACGGCCGGATCGATTATGTGACGGCTCGATTGGTTCAGCAATACGCCCGCAGTGCCTACGGCAATCCCGTCTACCAGACCGAGGCCCAGCCGCTGTTTTATTGGTGGAACCACACGATGTGGAACGATCCGGAGCAGGACGGGGTCAACGGCAATGAAAGGGTCTATCAAGAGAATACGGAATTCGACATCTCACGCTACAAGCCCTGTCTTTTCAACGGACAATCCTGTTGACGCCGTTCGTCGCGCCCGATGCCGCTCTGCTCCCTGCTTCCCCTGAGCGCGCGAGTTTTATGATTCTGCTGAGGAAGTGAGAAGCGGGGATGGTATCCTGCCCATTAGGAGCCTGTCCGACATCGCTCGGTCCGGCGAGCCAGTCGAATCGTATTTTGCAAACAACGGATGTGAGCGGTTCACGTGAACGAACAGCCAACGGGTCTGGCCTCATTGATGAACCGGCGCCTTGCCGTGATGTTGCCGCTGGGCTTCGCATCCGGCTTGCCCCTGGCGCTTACCGCCGGCACGTTGCAGGCTTGGCTCACGGTGGAAGGGGTCGATCTCAAGACAATCGGCATCTTCACGCTGGTCGGCCTTCCCTATACACTTAAATTCCTCTGGGCCCCGCTCATGGATCGGATCGTGCCGCCCTGGCTTGGGCGGCGGCGAGGCTGGATGGCACTGACCCAACTGTCCGTTGCGGTCGGGCTCGCGCTGATGGCGATGACCAGTCCGCGCGCGAATCCGGAACAGCTGGCTGCTGTTGCGCTCTTGGTGGCGTTTCTCTCGGCGTCGCTGGACATCGTCTTTGATGCCTATCGCACAGACACCCTTCATCCTCATGAGCGGGGATTGGGCGCGGCGGTGTGGGTCAATGGGTATCGCATCGCCCTCCTGGCCGCGGGCGCCGGCGCGCTGGTGCTGGCGGATTATATCGGTTGGCAGGCGACCTATCTTGCG
>JAOUEB010000256.1 GCA_029858925.1 Nitrospira sp. | reverse complement strand
TTGGCCAGGCCGGCGCTGACGGCGCGAACCACATGCGCGATGGTATCGGCATTGTTGTAGCTGGGAATGCCGACCAGGATCTCGGCTTCCCCGATGGCCTGCACCCGAGACTCGGTCTCGGGCGTGAGTGCCACCGGCGGTTTCTGCTGCAGCCTGTCGGACGTCTTTTCTATTGCGTCGGATCCCACCGATGATCCTCCTCTACGGCCTGAACAAGACGATCGAATGCGTCCGGAACCGCCGCCGCCACGCGGCTCCAATTCGAAATCATGGGCACACCCAATGGATCTTTCTGAAAGACCTCGGAGGCCTGCTTGATGCCCTTGAGGAAGGTCTCGACCGCAGTCCGTTCCGCGTGCCGATCGAACGTCAGGCTGTTGATCGCGGCGCTGTCCTCATAGCGGCGAATGGCTTCTTCCGCCGAACGGAGGTACGTCGCCCGCAAGGTCTTCAACTCCGCGTCGCCGAGCACCACCCCCTGGCTGGCCAGATGTCTGAAGAGAGATTTCGCAATGTCGATCGTCATTTTCAACAGGCCCTTTTCGGGATCGTCCTGGGACAGGGCCTGATGCTTGTGTTCATACGCATCGGCGATGTCGGCTTGGCACACCCTGCGCAACCCGCAGTTGCGATACACCTCCGCCAGGATGCCGATTTCCAATCCCCAATCTCCCGGAATGCGATTCACCCAGGCAAGATCGCGCACCATCGCAAATTCCCCCGCCAGGGGGTAGCGGAAACTGTCGAGAAAGGTCAGCAGAGGATGGGTCCCGACAAGCTGCTGCAGCGAACGGATCATCGGCGTGATAAACAGTCTGGTCACCCGGCCGTGCAAACGGTCCGTGACGCGGCTGTAATAGCCTTTGCAAAACTCATAGCCCAGATTCGGGTTGGTGAGGGGGTAACAGAGCCGCGCCAGATATTCCCGCTGATAGCTGACGATGTCGCAGTCATGGAGCGCGATGACCTGGCTTTGGTGGCGGGCCAGGACATAACCGAAGGCCAGCCAGCAGGATTGGCCCTTGCCCGGCATCCCGATATCGATCTCCCGTTCGACCAACGTCTTGAGAATGTCCTGCACACGGGCTCCGTCGACCCACACAAGACGCACAGGCTGCGGGAGCACTTTGAAATAGTCCCGCGCGCGCCGAAATTCGAGGGCCGAGGCATGGCCGAGCGCCACCACGATCTCGTTGAGATACGTCACCCGTTTCAACTGCTCCACGATGCCGGCCAGCGCCGGGCCTTCAAGCTCCGAGTAGAGGCAGGGCAGGACCAAGGCGATCGGGTTGATGGTTCGATATTGTTCGAGCTCCTGCTCCAACCGCTCCACGTTGGGAGGGCCCAGGCGATGGAGGACGCTGACCACGCCGTTCTGGAAAAAATCAGACATGCCGTCTTCCTTTCACACCCGATAAGATCCGAAGAGACAGTTGCCTCTCTCGGCGACGAACACGAAGAGCCGCCGGCGCCATCTTAGGATGTCGTGGTCTCGATCGCAATGCAAGCATGACAGACTCCATATCCTTATCCCAGAGGATTCTGAGGGAGAAGGCGATACAGCCCTTCTTCTCTCGGACCAGAATCCTGTTTCCGGCCGGCCTCGCTTCGGGTATGGTATGGACCACGGGGAGGACTTCTCGACCGATGACAACCGCAGTACGGATCCGTCAATTCCTGGCACACGAACTCTGGACCATGGACCTGGAGAAGGCGCCGCGTGCGTCGCGCCCGGCCCTCCGCCTGTTGCGTTTGATCCTCGCCGTCGCGTTCGAAGTTCGATTTCGATTGCTGGATGCGCGCGCGTCCGGCCTCGTTTACACCACGCTTCTGTCGTTGGTGCCGTTTCTGGCTGTGACGTTTTCGGTCCTCAAAGCCTTCGGCGCGCATCAGCAGATCGAGCCGCTCCTGAACCAGGTGCTGGAACCGCTGGGCCCCAAAGGCGCGGAATTGACCGGTCAAATCATCGGGTTTGTGAACAATCTCAAGGTTGGCGTCCTCGGCGCGGTCGGCGTGGCCGGCCTCTTCTATACGACCTATTCGCTTATCGACAAGATCGAACAGGCGCTCAACGCCATTTGGAGGGTCAGGCAGGGCCGCACCTGGGCTCGGAAATTTACCGATTATTTGAGCGTCGTGCTGGTCGGGCCGGTGCTGATCTTCACCGCAATCGGATTGATCGCATCGGTGCAAAGTCACGCCCTCGTCGAGCAGGTGATGGCCATCGAGCCATTCGGCAGCCTCCTCCTATGGACGGCCGAACTGATGCCCTTCATCCTGTTATGTGGCGTCTTTACGTTTATTTACAAATTTGTTCCGAACACACAGGTGACGGCGTATGCGGCGCTGATCGGCGGCCTGACCGCGGCCTTGCTCTGGGGCATAGCCGGAGAAGCCTTTGCCGCCTTCGTCGCCGCGTCAGGGAAATACAGCGCTATTTATTCTGGGTTTGCCGTGCTGGTGCTCTTTCTTCTGTGGCTCTACGTCGGCTGGCTGATCATTCTGATCGGCGCCCAGGTGTCCTTCTTTACACAACACCCGTCGGCCTATCGGGCGCTGTTTCCCTGGCTCCAGGACACACCGGCACTCCGAGAGCGTCTGGTTCTGGAAATCCTCACGGCGTTGGGCCGGCGTGCTCTGCGCGGGGAGGGTCCGATGCGCATGACGGAACTCGCACAGGAGCTCGGGTTGCCTCCATCCGTGGTTGAAGAGCGGGTTATCGAGCTGGTCGACCAACGCCTCCTGGCCCGCATGTCGGAGCCAGAGGGAATCGCCTTGATCAAACCGCCGGAGTTGATGCCCGTCCACGAGATCCTGAATCTTGTGCGCGACGGATTTGGCTTGATGCCAAGCGTTCCGGAGAAACCCGAAGGGCGGATCGACGCGCTTCTTCGGCAACGAGACGCTGCCGTTGCGCACAGCCTTGACGGCATGACCCTGCGCTCGCTGATCGCGCCGCAAGAACAGGAACAGGTCATGCCTGAACCGGACTCCGCAGGGAAAGGCTGATGAAGGATGCCGGCCACGGTTATCTTTACCGATCTGGACGGGACCCTGCTCGACAGCGCCACCTATTCGTGTGCCGCCGCGCAGGAAGCCCTGACTGCACTACGGACTCAGGCCATCCCCCTCATCGTCGTGTCGAGCAAGACACGCGCGGAGATCCTGCCGATTCGCCGTCGGCTTCTCAATACACATCCGTTCATCGTGGAAAACGGCGGAGCAGTCGTCATTCCCACGGACTATTTCCCCTTCCCCCTCGCCGGCACAGTCCTCCGTGACGGATGTGACGTGGTCGAGCTGGGAACGCCCTATCCCCGGCTTCGCGCGGCATTGAAGGACATCCAAGGGGCGATCGGAAGAGAACTACGGGGCTATGGGGATATGTCCGTTGATGAAATCGTCACGCGAACCGGGCTATCCCGCGAAGAGGCCGAATTATCCAAACAGCGGGAGTACGACGAGCCTTTCGTCGTAGAGGGCCCGGCAGTTTCTCAGGATAGGCTTGCCGAAGCGATCACGGCG
>JAOUEB010000255.1 GCA_029858925.1 Nitrospira sp. | reverse complement strand
GCCGACGCGCACCCAGACGTAATCAGCAGCGCCAATATGGCCGGCGCCCACCACGGTTTTATCATGGCGGGAGTATAACAGAGAGCGCGAACACCCTCTATTCGATATAATAGGACCCCAGGCCACTACTTCTGAAAGGAGCGTGCGATGAATTGTCGATGGAGAGCGGTGTGGAGTCTTGCGATTCTTGTCATGGGGGCTGCGGTTCTGCTGAACGAGCCGCTCAGCGCGCTGGCGGCGAATCCAGAGTTGAAGGGCAGATTCGAGCTGCTGAAGGACGAGCCTTCGACCCATCAACGAGGCAAGGTGAAGATCATCGAGTTCGCTGATTTTTACTGCCCACACTGCCACCGTTTCGATGAGACGGGAATCCCGCTGCTCGTGAAAGAGTTCGGCAACAAGATCGAGGTGACGATGGTCGGGTTTCCCGTGATCCCAGGAAAACTCCCAACCGCGTTCCATATGTATGAGCAGGCTAAAGTCATGGGCAAAGGCGACGAAATGAAAACGGTCCTGTTCCGCACGATCCATACGGATAAGTTCGGCGGCGTACTGGATCGCTCGATTCGCTCGCTGTTGATCCGGGAAGTCGGCTTGGATGTCGCGGTGTTCGAGGCCGGGATTGAAAGCGGCAAGCCGGCGAAGGCGTTAGAGGATGGAGAGCGATGGGCTAAGCGAATCAACGTCTCCTCCACCCCCTCGCTCTTGCTCGATGGCAACATCAAAATTGACGGCGCGAACATGACGCCTGAGAATGCCATCACGGTGATTCGAAGCATCTTGGAAAACGACGCGAAGAAGTGAACGGTGAATAGTGATGAGTGATAGGTAGGGAGTGGGCATGGTCGTCAATTTTCTCCACAGATCACTCATCACAGATCACACATCACGGCATTGATATGGCGATTGATCCCATTTGCGGCATGACCGTCAGTCCGGATACGGCGGCGGGCCGGTACGACTACAAGGGCGAGACCTATTATTTTTGCGGGCTGTCTTGCCTCGAACGGTTTCGTGCCGATCCTGAGCGGGCGCTGAACAAGAAGCCGCTGAATCTCGTCACCATGCCCTCCGCCTCTTCCACGCGCAAACCGCTCCCCATGATGCGGCCGGTATCGCAGGGTGAGATCGATCCTGTCTGCGGGATGACCGTGCAGCCGGCGTCAGCGGCCGGCTCGCACGAGTTCCAGGGCAAGACCTATTACTTCTGCGCGGTGAGCTGCCTCACGAAGTTCAAGAAGGACCCCGCCTACTACCTGATTCCGCCGGATCAGAGAGCGCCGCTCCATGCGCCGGTTCCGACCGGTGGGACGGTTGAGTATGTGTGCCCCATGGACCCGGAGGTTCTTGAAACCAAACCGGGAGCCTGCCGTATCTGTGGAATGGCGCTCGAACCGAAAATGATATCGGCCGAGGAGACCGGCAATCCGGAACTCGATGATATGAGCCGGCGGTTTTGGATCTGTCTTGGACCGGGTGCGCTGGTGATGATCATCGCCATGTCGGATATGATTCCCGGCATGCCGCTTCACCATCAGTTCGGCGGGGCGGCGCTTAATTGGGCGCAGCTATTGCTCGCGACGCCGGTGGTGCTCTGGGGCGGGGCTCCGTTCTTTCAGCGGGGCTGGGCATCGATTGTCAATAGGGCTGCGAACATGTTTACGCTAATTGCGATCGGGACCGGTGCGGCCTATGGCTACAGTGTGGCCGCCACCATAGCGCCAGCGCTGCTGCCCGTGTCGTTTCATCGTCCAGATGGGACGGTGGCCGTGTATTTCGAAGCCGCCGCCGTCATTACGGTGCTGGTTCTTTTGGGGCAGGTGCTCGAATTGCGCGCGCGCAGCCAAACCAGTTCGGCCATCAGAGGCCTCCTGCGATTGGCGCCCGCTACAGCGAGGCGCGTGGCCGCCGATGGGAAGGAGGAAGATGTGCCGCTGGAGCATGTCCACGTCGGCGACCGACTACGAGTCAGGCCTGGTGAGCGTGTGCCGGTGGATGGGGTGGTGGTTGAGGGAAGCACGGCCGTCGATGAATCCATGATTACGGGAGAATCGATTCCGGTTGCGAAAGAAGCCGGTATGCCTGTCACGGGAGGGACGATGAACGGCACCGGGAGCATCCTCATGGACGCTCAACGGGTGGGCCGGGACACGCTGTTGGCCAGGATCGTCCAAATGGTCAGCGAGGCGCAACGAAGCCGCGCGCCGATTCAACGGGTCGCGGATGCAGCGGCCGGATATTTCGTGCCGCTCGTGGTTGCCGCCGCCCTGCTCACGGCGTTCGCCTGGGCCCTGTGGGGGCCTGAGCCGAAGCTGGCCTATGCGCTCGTGAACGCCGTTGCCGTGCTGATTATCGCGTGCCCCTGCGCGTTGGGACTGGCGACGCCTATGTCGATCATGGTTGGGACCGGACGGGGCGCAACAGCCGGTGTGCTGGTGAAGAAGGCAGAGGCGCTCGAAGTGTTGGGAAAGGTCGATACGATCGTGTTCGATAAGACCGGGACGTTGACCGAAGGCAAGCCGATCTTGACGACAATCCACTGCGCCGGTCCTTGGTCAGAGCAGGAGCTGCTTCATGCCGCGGCAAGCCTTGAGCAGGGGAGTGAGCATCCGCTGGCCGAGGCCATTGTGGCCGGCGCGCGGAGTCGCGGAGCAGTCCTCGTATCCGGCGCGCAATTCCAGTCGACGACAGGCAAAGGTATATCCGGGCTTGTTGGAGGCAAGCGGGTTGCGGTCGGGACCTTGTCGTTTCTGGGAGATACGATCGGTGTAGCCGGCGATACGCTGACTGCGCTCGATCAAGAGGCTGAGCGGCTTAGGCAGGAAGGGCAGACCGTCGTTTTTGTGGCCATCGATGGAACAGCCGGAGGCCTCTTGGGGGTGGCAGATCCGATCAAGCCGTCGACGGCGGAAGCCGTCCGCTTGCTAAAGGGTGAAGGATTGAGGCTCGTGATGCTGACCGGCGATCATCGACAGACTGCTGCTGCGGTGGGCAGACAACTGGGGCTGGATGAGGTGATGGCAGGCGTGCTTCCTAACCAGAAAGGCGAGGTCGTAGCCAGACTGAAAGCGGAAGGCCGTATTGTGGCGATGACAGGCGACGGCGTGAATGACGCGCCGGCTCTGGCGTTAGCCGACGTCGGGATCGCGATGGGCACGGGAGCGGATATTGCCATCGAAAGCGCCGGGATGACGTTGGTCAAAGGGGACCTGCGCGCCTTGGTGCGGGCCAGGCGGTTGAGCACCGCGACGATGCGAAATATCCGGCAGAACCTGTTTTTCGCCTTTGCCTATAATATCGTGGGTGTGCCGGTGGCGGCCGGGGTATTGTATCCGTTCTTTGGACTGCTCCTGAGTCCGATGCTCGCGAGCGTGGCCATGACCTTCAGCTCCGTTTCGGTGATTTCAAACGCCCTCCGGCTGCGGCGCGTACCGTTGTAGCGGTTCAAAAATTGAAGCACTCGAAGAACTGTGCTAGCCTGAACGTGTGATGCAACCGAAGCGTGAAACATGCTCGTGGCCTCGCG
>JAOUEB010000254.1 GCA_029858925.1 Nitrospira sp. | reverse complement strand
TCTGAACCACACCCGGTGTCATCATGCGTGCGACCACAGTGTCCCAGTAAGTTACAGGCCTTGACCGGTCCTCATCGTTGCTTGGCATCGATCAGCCCGGTCCTTTCATCGGAGAAAACCAGGCTCTCGGCCCCTTCAGCGCATGCCAAGTATAGCAGAAGGTCTCTTGTGCCCATGATTGGGTGAAAGCCTTGTCATTCAACGGTTTCACGGCATACACTAGGACCAAATTTTGGCCGTCGGCAAGAGGAATCGAATGGCGATTGTGAGTCCGGTTGAAAAAGAGTTTTCCCGTCGCCTGGAGCAGGTTCCGGTTCATGGAGTGGGCCTCTCCGTCGATGTCTACTCCCCCCATCTTACCAGCTTGCTGGGAGCGTTACACCAGCGTCATGCGCCGCCGGCCTATCTCGAAGTCTTTCGCGCCGCTCCGGCTGTATTGGCCGCTGTCAGGAGACAGGTACGGGGCAGCTTGCTGGCGTACCATGGTGAAGGGCTGTGGCTGACCCAGCCGGACACTCCCGATGATCCCTCGTTTGCGCAGGAGGTTCGTGAAGTTGCAGGGCATCTCCAGACGTTGGATAGCGCCTGGCTGAATCACGAATGCGCGACGAAATATATCGCCGGCTATTCGTACGGCACGTACCTTCCCCCGCTCTACACGGAATCGAGTGCGATGGTAGTGGCCGAGAATGCGATGCTCATTCAAGATGTTCTTGACCGGCATTGCCGTCTCGCAAACGGAGCGGCGCCGTTGTTGCTTCTCGAACTGCCTCCCCTGACATACTTTGTAGCAGGCACACTGGGAATTCCAACATTTTTCCGCCTTGTTGTACAACGGGCGTCGTGCGGCCTTGTCTTGGATGTCGGCCATCTGTGGACTGTCTTTCGTTATTCAGGAGCTTGGCGAACGACCCGGCTGGAGAAATTTGTCGATGATTTCATCAGCCAATTTCCAATGGATCGCATCGTCGAAATACACGTCGCTGGGCTTGCGATCCATGAGTCGAGTGTGGCTGCTCGCTTCCAGCCGGTCGATAGGAGGGAAGGGGATGTTCCTCCGGCCTGGACCGATGCCCATGCCGCCCCCATTCAGCCGGTCCTCTTCGAGATGCTCGAGAGGGTGCTGAGTCATCCTCGTCTGACTGGTTTGCGAGGCCTCGCGCTGGAAGTGGATACGAAATCGATTCCATTGATCGTCGATGAATTCGCCGAATTCTCCAAGCGCTACGGTTCAGCCCTTCCACACATGCAGAAAGAGTCTGAGGTTTCGCAGGAGGGTGGGTACCAACCGCTTCCGAGAGCGCCACTGTCGGAGACAATCAAACATGCGCTGGCTGCAGCCTATGAGCGATATGCCCTTGTGGCTGCAGGCCGAAGCGAGCCTGAAGGTCCTGAATGGAATCTGCCTACGACCTGCGTCGATGAGCTCGAAACGTATCGGTCCATCTACCTCCCGTACGAAATCCTCTCCTGGGGAGGGCAGGTGGACACTATGTTTCCCCAGTCGTGCCGACGGCTCGAAGAGCAGGGCGTGCCGCTTTCGAGATTTGTCTCGTTCTGGTTCCAACGACCACGGGCACGGTCAGGCCCGTACGATTTCTTTCTGGTGAAGATTGACCGGTTTGTGGAGTTTGTTCTCGAAGAAGCGCCGGAGCTTGCCGCTATGGCCGAGCAAGAGGCCGATGAACTCCGCCGGGCCTACGATTTTGCCAACGAACCGCCTATACAGGCAGTAGGTGAACGGACATGAGTTTCTGGTCAGCTCTCCCCCGCCCAATTATCGGTCTCTCCCCGATGGACGGCGTCACCGACGCGAGCTTTCGCGCTATCGTTGCGCGGCAGGGGAAGCCGGATGTCACGTTTACCGAATTTACGCATGTGCACGACATCTGTCGCGGGCCGGAGGTGTGTTTGGAGACGCTGGTCTACAGCGAGATCGAGCGTCCGATGGTGGCGCAACTGTATGGGAACAACCCGGACTTGTTTTATCAAGCCGCCCATGCGGTGTGTGAGTTGGGGTTCGATGGATTGGATATCAATATGGGTTGCCCGTCCAAGAGTGTGGCCTCGTCAGGATCGGGCGCCGGTCTTATCAGGACGCCTGAATTGGCCCGTGCCATCGTGCAGGCTGCCAGGCGTGGAATCGAAGATTGGGCTGGCGGTCAGACGCTAGAACAGGCCGGTTTCAAACCGGCTAGGGTAGCGGCGTTTCGCCGGCTCAACGAAGAGCGTGGCGGCTCAAATCCGATAGTGCGTCGGGCTGTGCCGCTTTCGGTGAAAACCAGGCTCGGCTATGAGTCCGTCATGGTCGAAACCTGGGTCGAGCATCTTCTCTCGGAGCAGCCGGCGGTAATCTCGCTCCACGGACGAACGCTCCGTCAGATGTATCGCGGTGAAGCGGATTGGTCGGCCATTGCGCGGGCAGCGGCGCTGGTGAGGGGAACCGGAACACTGGTATTCGGGAATGGCGACATCAGGAGTCTCGAAGAAGCCGTGGGACGTGTCCGCCAAGCCGGCGTGGACGGTGTGTTGGTGGGGCGGGCCGTTCTTGGAGCGCCTTGGTTCTTCCGCGAAAAGGAGCGGGCCCGCGCGCTGGCTCACGAGGCGGGTGTGGTGAGCGTCCAATCATGGGCCGGTGATGCGATCCCGCTCGATCAACGGTTCGCCGTGCTGCTGGATCACGCCCGCCAATTTCAGGCGCTGTGTGGGCCAGGCCGCTTTCACCGCATGCGCAAACATTTGGGCTGGTATTGCAAAGCCTTTCCGCATGCCGCTGCGCTTCGCGCGCGGATGTTCCGCGTGTCTTCCGTCAGCGACCTCGAAACCGTCCTTGACGAGTATCGATCTCATCGCGTCGTGGATTCGGCCGGGGGTGAGACGATCGACGAGGCGAGCCTGCTGCCGGCGTCGCGATGCGGCTAGTCCTGGCGTCTACCTCCCCTCGGCGCAGGGAATTATTGTCACTGTTGGGGGTCTCGTTCGAGGCCTGTCCGCCGACGTTCCTTGAGCAGCCGATCCCAGGTCTCTCGCCTCTTGAACAGGTGGCGCGCTTCGCTCTGGAAAAAGCGCGATCTGTGGCTCGCATGTGTCCGGAAGATCTGGTGCTCGGCAGTGACACAGTGATTGAGTCGAACGGACGTCTCATGGGCAAGCCGCGCGATCTTGAGGATGCGCGAGCCATGCTGATGAGCCTGGCGGGACGGGCACATTCCGTCCACACGGCTGTGGCCTTGTGCGGTCGAGTACGGGGGATCGACGTCGTCGAAGTTGCGACCGCCATCGTGCATATGAAGCCGGATAGCGGTGGCGCGGTCGAACGGTATCTTGCAACCAGTGAATCGCTGGGAAAAGCCGGGGCCTATTCGATTCAGGGTCAGGGCGCCGACTTGATCGAAAGGATCGACGGCGACTATACAGCTGTGGTGGGGCTGCCCTTACAAGTATCGGCGAGGCTACTGCGCACTGTCGGCTACCCTGTTTCGCTGGATGTCGAGGAACTGTACCGACAGTGCGCAGTAGCCTCGCCGA
>JAOUEB010000253.1 GCA_029858925.1 Nitrospira sp. | reverse complement strand
GAACCAATCACGGCGGATGCACGAAACTCACAAACCGGGAGGCCGGACTCTCTTAAAATGTTGCCGACCTCGTGGCGACTGCGCAGATGCGTTGAGAGTTCTTCCTCATCGCTGCCTAGGCCTCCCACATAGATGAGGCCCTTCACACCCGCTGCCTTCGCTGCTTCACTAAAGTTCCGCGCCGCCTGCCGGTCCGTCTCCTCAAACGAGCCATTCGAACTCATGGAGTGGACCATGTAGTAGGCCACGTCGACTCCGCGCAACGCGTTGTCGAGACTTTGTCGGTCAAGAACATCACCCGCGACTACTTCAGTTGTAGATCTGACCTTCTGTCTCAGAATGTCAGGATGCCTGGCCAGGCATCGGAGCCGGTAGCCTTGTTCTTCCAGCGAAGGTAGTAGTCGACCACCGATATAACCGCTCGCACCAGTGAGCAGAATAAGAGAGGTGCCTGGGATCGCTGCTAGATTCACAGGCGATGTACTTGCCCCTGTGGTGTCAGACGTATTCACGAGAGACCTCCCCCACAACCTGGCCCATAGGAAGGGGGCGAAGGCCCCCTTCCGTCTGTTCTGTTCCTATTTCTTCTTCATGCTTTTTTGGATCAGTTCACGGGTAGCTAGATACTCCTTGTTTCCCGGATCCGAGGCCAACGCCTTCTCAATGGCGGCCAATGCCTCAGCGTGTTTTTCAGCCCCCATCGCAACTAGCGCCTGAATGAATGCGTCGCGGCCTGATTGCACGGCTTCGTCGGACACCGTCTGGGCCGACTTCGCGCAACGGAATCCGAGGCCGACGCCGTAGGAGTTGTTGTCAGGCTGATTCCAGAATCGATGGCTTGTGTGCAGTGAGCTTTCCGGCGCGAGCCAGGAACCGCCTCGTAGCACCCGCACTGGCCCTTGGTTCGCAAAGTTGTAGCCCTTCTCTGCTCCCCGCGGGTTCATGGCGGGGCTCTGTTTGTAGTAGTTGAGATCGTACCAATCCTCGACCCACTCAAAGACGTTGCCGGCCATGTTGTAGACGCCAAATCCGCTAACTCCCTCGGGATAGGAATCCACCGGCGTTGTGCGGCCAACGTTCTGACCATAATTGGCCTTTTTCGGGTCAATTGTGTGTCCCCATGGATAATGATTGTCTCCGTCTGGTCCTTTTGCCGCTCTTTCCCACTCTGCTTCAGTCGGAAGACGCTTGCCCTCCCATTTGCAGAATGCGTTTGCATCGGTCCAGCTTACACCGACAACCGGATGGTTCGACTTGTTCAGCCGCGGGTCATCCCAATAGGCTGGTGCCGGGTGACCGCTAGCCTTCATAAAGTCTTTGTATCGTGCGTTCGAGGTTTCGAACTTGTCGATGAGATAGGCATCAAGCACGACCTGATGCTTGGCTTCATCTGAATGTTCGCTGCTCCCCATAGTGAACTCGCCCTTCGTGATGAGGACCATATCCTTGTCCCTGCTAGGCACGTCCGCTGCTGTTGCAAGAGTGACAGCTCCGACCATCACTGCCACCCCCACTCCGACCTGAAACACTGTTTGACTCCGCATAAGATACCCCCTTGGTTTAGAACACCAGGACCGCCCTGGCTGCTTGATGAGTACAGTGAACCGAATCCAAAATCACTATCCCCACGATGGATTAGCGCAATTGAAACGTAGCAATCACCGATGACAACATGTCTATCGAAGGTGCATTGCCTTATTGCCCGGCAAAGATTGTGCTGCATGCCGAACCGTCATCGGCTGTTGACGAATGCTGCGATTCTGCAAGATGACAGAATCGAGGATGTCACCACACTGGACGCATCGTGTCGTGACACACTCCAACTCGCCCGTGCTGTTCAGCAGGTCCATAGACAGATCCTTGACCATGAAACCGCCGCATCTCAGGCAGGATGAGTGAAGCAGTACCGAAGAGAGAGCTGATTGACTCTTTATCTGACCGACTTTCTCTTTTTGCTCCGCTCTTGCCATGATGACCTCCATTGGATTGTGGTTCAATGTTTGTCACAAGTATGTCCAATGTATAAGCCAAAATGTCTAATGTGTCAAGTGTTATTCCATTATATTTTGACAAACATTGAACATTATAATAGGATCGAAACGTTGAATATGAATAATCATAGAATTCATAGAGTTGCAAAAATTACGGGCCTCTCGCGAGATGTTATTCGCGTGTGGGAACGACGATTTGAAATCCTAAAACCGACTCGAGGAGCCAATCGTTATCGCAATTATTCCGATGAAGATGTCGCGTTACTGAGATTCCTGAAGGAGCAGCTAGATACGGGAGCCTCAATCGGAGAGCTGTCGAAACTAGGACGTGAGGAGTTGTTGAGGCGAGCACAAGCCAGTGCACCGCAAGTGTCATTCGTCGACAATGCTTTCAGTAAACTCCTGCAGGAACTCCTGTCTAGCTTGAGCCCCTTCAATCGTGTGATGTTTGAGAAGCGTTTGAACGGCGCCGTGGCGGTAATTCCCTTTGAAGAAGCGCTGCATGGGATCTTGCTTCCGCTTCAGGAGCAGGTGGGGCAGCTCTGGCACGATAGTCATCTGGAGGTGGCCATCGAGCATTACGTCACGAGGCAAATCCAACAGAAGGTTTTCTCAGCCATGAATCAGCTCCCCGTGGCTGAGTTTGGCGCCAAAGTGGTCGTGGCCTGCCCGCCTGGCGAGGAACACGACATCGCCGCGTTTGCAGTGGCATATCGATGTCGTGTTCGCGGCTGCCGGGTTCACTATTTGGGAGCCAATGTGCCCCTCGCCTCACTGACCAGGCTCTGTGAGCAGGTGGAGCCGGATCTGACCATCATGTCATTTCCTGTCGCATTTCCAGAGGCCAATGCGACGGAGCTGGTTCAAGCCCTTGCCGATGAAGTGCGTCCCGCTTCCGATCTAGCCGTCGGCGGAAATGGCGCGCTCGCCATGCGTGACCTTTTCATGAAATACGACATTACGGTTCTGGAGAATTTTGCTGACTTGGATCACAGGCTGGATCGCTTGATAAGACACACCGTCGCTCACGGGTGACCAGGAGAGGCCGATTAGATGGCATCATACCCGCTCACAGTATTCTTCGACGGAGCCTGCCCTATTTGCGATCGGGAAATCGCCCTGATGAGGCGATTGGACAGACGTGGGAGGTTGAAATTTTCAGACTTCTCACGGCCGGACTTTTCCCCAACATCAATAAACATATCTCCCGCTGAACTTGAGAGAATCATTCATGCCCGTTGGGGTGACGGGACCGTCATCACCGGCGTCGATGTGTTCCGTGCTATGTGGGAAGCAGTCGGCCTGGGATTCTTGGCTAGGCTCAGCCGTCTTTCTTTAGTCGAGCCACTGGTTGTGAAGGCGTATGCCTGGTTTGCACGTAACCGCTTGAGGCTCACCGGTCGCCCGACCGCCTGTGCAGGAGACGCATGCACAGGGCCTACAAGCCGGGACAGCCTGTAAACGGGCAGGATGATTGCCTCGTGCCCGCTCGTCCAAGCTACCTTTCGTGAGAGCGGTTCATTCTTTTGGTTACGTGTCCGA
>JAOUEB010000252.1 GCA_029858925.1 Nitrospira sp. | reverse complement strand
TTGGGTGTGACCTGGGACAAAGTTCCCGTAGACCGTGGCGGCTTCGTTCTGCTCGCGGGCCACACACCAGAACCGGCTCGCGTCCATCACTACCGGTCCGCTGATGCCGAAATGGGTCCAGAGCAAGCTGCCGGTTCGAGTGTCGACGGTTTTCCCTCTCACGATCGTGGTGAGCTCGACTGCCTGTGAGAGACCGGAGAGATTCTTGTGGAACATGCGGTCATTCAGCACCAGCGGGACAAGCGCCGGGACGGTCGGCGTCACATGGTGGCCCAATCCTCTCGCCAGTTCGTATCCGAATCCATCGCTGCCCGACTTCGGGAGGGATCGGCCGCCGGTGGCCAGGATGAGCTTTTTCGCCAGGGCCGTTCCATACGCATGATGAATCTGGAACCTCGCATCGGTTCCCGCCACTCGTTCAATGCTGTGGACGCGATGATTGGCACGAACGGCCACGCCTAGTTCACGGCAGCGCTCGACAAGCGCGTTGAGCACGGTCCGCGCCTTGTCGGTCACAGGAAACAGTTTGCCGGTCTCTTCTCGCTTGAGGGGGACCCCCATCAATGCAAACCACTGGATGGTTGCTTCAACGGAAAAGGCGGCCAGCACATTCTTGATAATGCGGCGATTGCCGAAGAAATCGGTGGGCGAAACCTCATGATGGGTGACATTGCAGCGCCCGCCGCCGGAGACAAGAATTTTGGCGCCGATGGTATGCGCGCCGTCCAGCAGGAGAATCCGAAGGGCGCCGGTGGGTGTCGCTTGTTCTGCTGCGGCGATGGCGGCGGCCAGTCCCGCCGCTCCCGCGCCGATGATGGCGACATCCCACGTTGATGACTTGTGGACATTAGACACTTTTAACTGCCTGTTAACATAGGATTAATCTGACGATGTTACGTTGCCTCCCGTGTGCGGTTGGATTCGAGGCCGGCACATATAAAAAGGAGGAGAGCCCATGACTTGTCAAAAGTGCAAAGGTCTGATGATCGAAGAGCGGCAGCCGGAACTGTCGCCGAGCCTGATTGTCCATCGCTGTATCAATTGCGGATTGATCGTCGATCCGTTGCTGTTGCAGAACCGCAGCAACCATCTGAGAGAGAAACAGTCCTTACCCCATGCGGCCTAGGGACGCGCAGCCGGTACTCGTCTTGTCCGGTCAGGCGGGCGGTTAGCCTGCATGATCGGACCGGCGGGGGTGGGCGTTGCGCGCGTGGTTAGATCGAAAACTCTGCCCAGAGAAACGTATGGTCCGAAGGGTCTTTCGCTCGCCGCGGCTCAACGTCCACGTCAGCCCGCACGCATCGATCCGCCAGAGGTTTGGTCGAGAGAATGTGGTCGATGCGCCAGCCTTTATTCGCCTCCAGTGAACTCGGCGCCCGATAATCCCAGAACGTATATTGCTGCCTGGTCGGATAGAGTTTCACGAACACATCCTGAAAACCCCACGCGAGGGTCTTCTCGTAGGCCTTGCGGGCTTCCACGTGATAGCAAACATGGTTCAAGTGTTTGTCCGGGCTGTGCACGTCCATCGGCCTCGGCGCCACATTCATATCGCCGCACCAAATCGCCGGGGCTTCCGGTGAGAGATGTTTCTCGAAATACTTCCGCAGCCGTTCATACCACCCCAGTTTGTAGGCGTACTTCGGCGAGTCGATTTCAAAGCCCTGCGGCACATAGGTGTTCACGATGGGAATGCCGTCGATAACGATCCTGAGCAAACGCGCGTCTTCCGGCTCTCCTCCGTCGTCGAACCCATAAAAGACTCCCTCGGGTTTCTTTCGGCTGAGAATCGCCACGCCGTTGTACGACTTCATTCCGCGATAGGTAATCTCGTAGCCGGACGGTGCCAAGGCTAGCAGCGGGAATTCGCTGTCCTGCACTTTCGTTTCCTGGAGGCAGAGGACGTCCGGCTTCTGGTGGTCGAGCCATTCCAAGACGATGGGCAGGCGTTTGCGCAGGGAATTGACGTTGAAGGTGGCGATTTTCATGAATGGCTCCACAGTCTGTTTGGCGGGAGCATCCTAGCAAAAGCGGGGGAGGTCAACAAGCATTGGAATGTCGCATGAATCGTCACGACTGTCAGGCCACGACGTGGCGATGGGTCGTCCACTGGATTATCAATTTGACTTAAGAATTCCCTGTCGCCTAGACTTGCCGCCTAGGAGTCTGTCTGTAGCGGTCTTGTCGGACAGGTTTCGAGAGAGTGAGCGATGAACCGTTACCTTGATGAAGGAGGAGCTGCGATGAGACGACACGGGAAGGTTTGGAGAATGGGACGGATCGGGATGCTGGGGCTGGGCGTTGCAGTGGCTCTGCCGTTGCTTTCAGTCGTTGGGGCGAGCGCTGGCGAGACGCCCATGCAATTACCGCAGATTCAAGGGTTGGAAGACCCGAATACATTTGTTCCGGCCGATAATCCGCTGACTAAGGAGAAGGTCGAACTGGGGCGGATCCTCTTTTTCGATAAGCGGCTGTCGAAAAACAATACGATCGCCTGTGCCAGTTGCCATTTGGCGGAGAAGGGCTTTGCGGACGGGATGCCGGTATCGACCGGGATCAATGGATTGAAAGGCGGACGGAGCGCTCCGGTGTCGTTCAACCGGGTCTATAGCAAGGCACAGTTCTGGGACGGCCGGGCCGCGACGCTCGAAGATCAGTCTATCGGGCCCTTTGCCAACCCGATCGAGCATGGGTTTGCCAACCATGACGAAATGGTGGCCAAGATGAAAAAGATTCCGGGCTACCAGAAGCTGTTTCAAGAGGTGTTCGGGCGGGAGATCATGATCCAGGATGTGGGGCGCGCGATTGCGAGCTTCCAGCGGACCGTGCTCTCCGGAAACAGCGCGGTGGATAAATTCGACATCGGGGGCGAGGAGAAGGCCTTGAGCGAGTCTGCACAACGGGGCCTCCAATTGTTCCGGGAAAAAGCCCGCTGCACGCGCTGCCATTCGGGATTCAACTTCACCGATGAGAAGTTCCACAACATCGGGATCGGCTGGGACACCAATACCGTGGATCTGGGCCGGTACATGGAGACGAAGATTCCGGAAGATATCGGCGCGTTCAAGACGCCAACGTTGCGCGAGGTCGCCCGCACGGCGCCCTATATGCACGACGGACGGTTCAAGACGTTGGAAGAAGTCGTGAAGTTCTACAACCAGGGCGGTATCAAGAACCCGCACTTGGACAACACGCTCATTCCGTTGGAGCTGACGGAGCAAGAGCAGCAGGATCTGGTGGCGCTGCTCAAGTCACTCAACGGTGAGGGCTGGCAGCATGTGAAGGCCCCCAAGTCGTTCCCGAAGTAAGCAGGATAACGAGGTTTTATCGCACGATACGTAGCGAAGGGCTCCCTTCGACCTTGGGTCGGGGGGAGCCCTTCTTTATGTGTCTGACTGGTGAGAAGCTTGTTCGGTATTGAGAAGTAGTGACGTTTCAATAAGATAACGGCGCAAAATCGCCTGCTCGATGCGGGATCGCCCGCGATCCGGGGCAGGAAAGCGCAACACGAACTGCATCTTGCCGGCTTCCAACAGTTG
>JAOUEB010000008.1 GCA_029858925.1 Nitrospira sp. | reverse complement strand
AGACACCAGAGTAATCCCATGGCAATTCGCCTCATACGATCCCTCCTTTTCATTGATCCAGTGAGGCCCTCACCACCCGCGATGGTCAGATGGTTCATGGGTCGGCACCCACACAACTGTACCACCGCATCGGATTCCGTAAAGCGATACTTTAGAAGGATAAACAATCGGTTACACGGAAGAACGCGGGTCTTTCAATGGACCGAGGAAGTTATGTTGATCGGAGGTGTTTCTTGGCTGAAATCACGGGAGCCCTGGGTGAAACCGAGACCAGTACCCTCCAACGTGCCACCAATGATCTTGCCGAGACCGCGTTCCGCACCGACTCGGCAGTAGGATGGGTCGCGCGGCACAAGGCACCGCCGGTAAGTAGGTACACATCCTCCGCATTGACGGGCTCCACCGAGACTTCAGTCTCGTGCACATCTTGGTCTCCGGTTTCATTTTCGACGATGGCCAGGCATTCGCGGGTGGCGTCTCGAATATTCTGAATGGCCTCCTGTTCCGTTGTGCCTTGGGACCAGCAGCCAGGTAGGCCGGGAACAGAGACTGCAAAGCCTTCTTCAGATTTGTGTAGGGCGATGCGGTATTTCATAGCTAACCTCTTCGTCCAAAGTGAGTTTGCTCGCTGTTGTTTGGAAACCCCCTGCCTGCGAGCCCATTCAAAGACAGTGTATGTATCCTGCCGGTGAAAGCCCAACCAAGACAATGTCTGTTTGTATTCTGTCGGATGAGGACCCTACACACGAATTCTGTGTTCATGCGCGTTCTCTCCGGCGGCGATGACATCTTTGAGGGATTAAGGAGGGGGCAGACCATTATCAGTTGCTCCTCACGCTGGTGGAGGTGCCATATCAGGTTTGGGTAGATCAATAGTCAATCTCGCTCATCAAGCGAGAGATCTCAATAAAAATGATTCCGACAAAACTGGCTGGATATGCGAACATTAGCGCAAACATATAGACATAGCCTGCTGCGAGGCCCCAATCTCGGATGAAAATCCCACTGACAATGTTTATCAAAGTTGCCAGGATGATGGCGAAGTTTCCTAGGGCAACGACGGTCGTGCCAACTCTTAATAGAATCAAGGAAAAAGAAGTCGTTGGGGTGTGAACGAGACCGCCTCGCCACCAACAGATCGCGGTAAGGAGAAAGGATAGACCCGCGATCTCAATGTAGGTCAAATCGTAATAGATAGTTTCTTTATCGCTGGAAGATACTATGAATCGATTGATTCCGGGGTTGATCCAAATCATGGTTATGGGTATAACCATCAACAACCCTAAGAAGTAGTTCAGATTGATTGCTTTCCGCGACAACAGCCAAGCCTACCAAGTGTGAGAGTCAGCAGCCTAGCTCGAACTCCTTGATGCTGCCGCGCAAGATGTCGAAGTAAAGTGCGACAAACCAGACGAAGCCATGATGCACCGTCTCATGGTCGTCTCTTCTGCTTTCCAACTATCTAACCATCGACCAGGTCCGGTACCTATGAAAAACCGGATTCTCGCGGGCAGTGGCTGCCCAATGTACGGTGGCGGCTCTTGACGCCCGTCAGGCTGCTGTGCCAGTAAAGGGCCCATGCGCGCTGTCTGCCTCCAACATGTTCCCTTTGAAGGTCCCGGCGCCTTCGCGACGGCACTGGCTAAGCGTGGCGTCACGTTGGAGCGTTGCCTCGTGCCGAAGGACGGCCTGCCGAACAATACAGGCGATCTGTTGATCGTGATGGGCGGGCCGATGTCGGTGAATGATCCCGATCCTTGGATCGCTGAAGAGACAGCCTTCATCAGATCTGCGCTGCTCGCCGGCAAGCCGGTGATCGGGGTCTGCCTCGGCAGCCAGTTTATGGCGAAGGCGCTGGGAGCCACTGTGCGATCCGGCAAGGCGCTGGAAATCGGCATGACGCCGGTTCGGCTGACCAATGAAGGAACGCACGATTCGGTCTTTGGCTCGTGCCCAGCCACCTTCGCCGTCTTCGAGTGGCACGGCGAGGTCTTCGATTTGCCTGACGATTGTGTGCCGCTCGTCAGCTCCGATATCGCTCCTCTCCAAGCCTTCCGCTACGGCTCGTGCGCCTATGGAATCTTGTTCCATTTGGAGATGGAGCAGGCCGGAATCGACTCGTTGTGCCGCGAATGTGCGGCGGACCTCAAGAAAGCAGATCTCACTGCGCAGGGGGTCAAGGCAACCGCCCTCCCACATCTATCGCAACTCCATCATGTCGCGGATCGGCTGATCGGACACGTGCTCCCAGCAAAGCGTTGATTACGGCCACCGTCCTGAAGTAGTCTTATTCCCCCTTGTCCACGAGTCTGAACATCATCACGTCGACAGTCTATCGGATTTCCCGCGACTTGAGGACATGAAGGCACGATGACTTTAAGACGACTGATTCACGAAAGGAGTTCGATCGAACATGGCTGGTTTCCCGATTGAAGTTGCGACCAGGATCAAGACGCTTCCTCCGTATTTGTTCGCTGCGATCGATAAGATGAAGCAAGCCGCGATCGCCAAGGGTGTGGATATCATCAATCTTGGCATCGGCGACCCTGATTTGCCGACCCCCACGCCGATCATCGACAGTCTGGCCCATGCAGCCAAGGAGGCCAAGCATCACCAGTATCCTTCCTATGAGGGGATGCTGTCCTTCCGGAAGGCAGTGGCGGATTGGTATCAGCGTCGCTTCAACGTAACGCTTGATCCGGCCAATGAAGTGTTGACGCTCATCGGATCGAAAGAAGGGATAGGGCATATCCACCTGGCGTTCGTCGATCCGGGCGATGTGGTGCTGGTGCCGAGCCCCGGCTATCCGGTCTATCCGGTGGGCACGAGTTTCTGCGGTGGCGTGCCGCATATCATGCCGCTCACGAAGGCGAATGGGTTTTTGCCCGATCTCGACGCGATTCCCAAAGATGTGGCCAAGAAAGCCAAGCTGATGTGGCTGAATTCTCCGAATAACCCGACCTCGGTTGTCATGACCAAGGACTATTTCAAGCGGGCGATCGAATTTGCGCAGGAGCATCGGATCATCATCTGCCACGACGCGGCCTATTCGGAGATTTACTACGACGGAAAGCGTCCCGCGAGCTTCATGGAAGTGGAGGGGGCCAAGGACGTCGGCGTGGAGTTCCATTCGCTCTCCAAAACCTACAACATGACGGGCTGGCGCATCGGGTTCGTGGTCGGCAACAAGGATGTCGTGGCTGCGCTGGGCAAGGTGAAGAGCCAGCTGGACTCTGGTGTGTTCGAAGCGGTGCAGGCCGCCGGCATCACGGCGCTGGGGATGGACGATTCTATCACCGACGGCATTCGGAAGATTTATCAGGAACGACGCGACACGATTATCCCGGGGCTCAAGAAGCTGGGGTTGGAAGTGGATGCGCCGCCAGCGGCTTTCTACATTTGGGTGGCGGTGCCCAAGGGGTACACGTCCACGTCCTTTACCGCGCATCTGTTAGAGAAGACCGGGATCGTGACCACGCCAGGCAACGGTTTCGGCGCGCCGGGCGAAGGCTATATCCGCATGACGGTATGCACATCGAAAGAGCGGTTGGCCGAGGCGGTAGAGCGGATGGAGAAGGCAGGATTCTGAAACGGTGAGGGGTAAGGGGTAAGGCGATAATAAGGGGAGCTTCCCCCTCACTCCTTACTCCTAACGGACTATGGAGACGGTTTTCATCGGATTTGGATCGAATGTCGGCGATCGGGTCGATTTCTGCGACCGCGCGGTCACGCTGCTGAGCCTCTTGCCGCACTCACGATTGATCGGCGTCTCGCTGCTCTATGAAACAGAACCGGTCTACGACCATGCGCAGCCAGGCGAGGGATGGTTTCTCAACGGCGTCGTTCAACTGGAAACCAACATCACTCCGAACAGTCTGTTGACGGTGCTCCGTGAAATCGAGCGCTCGCTTGATCGGGATGAAGATAACCGATTGGGTCCTCGAACGATAGATCTGGACCTGCTCTTCTACGGGCAGCGCGTGATCGATGAGGCTGGCTTAGTGATTCCGCATCCTCGGCTCCATCAGCGCCGATTCGTCCTCATGCCCTTGAGCGAACTCGATCCCTTGTGGGTGCATCCGGTTCTGCAACGGACACCCATTCAACTGCTTGCCGAGGTGAACGACCGGCCGGAGGTACGGCTGCTGTTTCCTCAACCCTCGACTCGGTACGGCTCTCGGCCAGTGTGCAGTTCACCGCCAGGCTCATGAAGATCGTTCATTCTCCTCAGGCAATGACGGCATGGAGTCTCCGGCTCAGGCGGGAAGGTGTGACTGTGGGTTTCGTGCCGACGATGGGCGCCTTGCATGACGGCCATCGGGCGCTGATTCGGGCAGCACGCCTGCGATGCGACGCGCTCGTCGTCAGCATCTTTGTGAACCCGACTCAATTCGGCCCCACCGAAGATCTGGCGAAATACCCGCGCGCTCTCGCGAACGATCGTCGGCTGTGTCGAGAGGAGGGTGTGGACTTGTGCTTCGAACCGTCCGTGCAGGCCATGTATCCGGATGGGTTCCAGACAGTCGTGACGGTTCCGGCAATCGCCCGACGTTGGGAGGGAGAAGTGCGCCCGCGTCATTTCTCCGGTGTTGCTACCGTGGTGACGAAACTCTTCGGCATGCTCCGTCCCGATCTCGCCCTGTTTGGGCGGAAAGATTATCAGCAGGCGGCTTTGGTTCGGCGGCTTGTGGAGGATCTGAACTTGGGGGTGGAGATCGTCGTCCGTCCCACCGTTCGCGAGAAGGACGGCTTGGCCATGAGCTCACGCAATGTGTATCTCTCACCGGAGCAACGGATCATTGCCGTCACGCTGTACAGGAGTCTCCAGGCCGGCGCTGAGGCCATTCGAAAGGGGACGACAGACGTTGAAGCTGTTCAGGCGCTGATGGCCACGAGAGTCAGGCAAGAACCTGACCTGACGGTCGAGTACCTCGCGGTGTGCGACCCAATCACGTTGGAACCACTTTCCTCAGTGGCATCGCACGCCATACTCTTGGGCGCCGTGCGCCTTGGCTCCGTTCGCCTGCTCGACAATTTTGTAGTTCCTGCGCCTCGCAAGCGAAAATAGAAGCGGTTTAGGCCCAGGCATTCATGTGCGCGAACGACTAGTTCGTGAGACTTGGGTGGAGGCTTTGTCCGACGAGCAAGCTGAGCACAACATGGCTAAGGCGCTGCTTGTCTTTCGGCTGAAGCTCGAGGAAACGGATGCCCATCGACTCCTGCCGCGCCGAACAGACCATGGCTGTTTCGATCGTAATAGCTTCTTTATCAGATGCCGGGGCGATCATGAGTTCAAGATAGGCCCCGCGGGGAAGCGACTCGGAGGTTTCAATCGTGCAGCCGCCCATGGAAATCTCCGTAACCCGATGGACAGACCGTTGGGCATTCTCTGCGAGGATTTCAGTGTGAAGCGATGTGGGCAAGCGTTTGTACTGCCGGCGATCCACGGACTGCGTGGGGTCGAGTGATCCGGTCAGAAACGCGCGGAATCGCCGAGTACAGAGTTGGCAGCGGAAGGGAAACACGTGGAATCGAGCAAGGATCTTTTCCGCGGTTCCTTCACTGTAGACCACCCGGACAAAAGAAGTGCCACAGCTTGGGCAGTGGAGGGTGCTCATGGTTTTAGTGGTGGTATCGATGTGGTGCAAGGGTCGGAGCACGCTTTGACCGATGGCTGCTCCCGTTGCGCATCGAGAATTGGATCCAGCTTGGCGGGGGAATAGGTCGGAGGTTTTACCCACTTGCCATCGGCGCGTTTGTGGCCGCCGACCTTGCTGAGGTTCGACCGATGGACTTCTTGAAAGACCGGTGTCATGTCGATTCCGTATGAGACTGCCGTTCCGTAGACTACGTACAACAAATCGGCCATTTCTTTGGCCACCGATGCCAGATTCTCTCCGGCCATCGACTCCTTTAATTCATCGAATTCTTCTTGAATGAGACGAATGCGAAGCTGTTTGGTTTCGTCGGTCAGATTCGCAGGGCTAGTCTGGATCAGGATGTCGAATTTCTGGTGAAATTCCTCGACCATCGTTTGTTCATCGGACATGCAGTCTCCTTACTTGGCCTCGAACGGCAGGGTTTTGCGTGGAACGAGTTCCGCCGCTTCGAGCAGCGGAATCTCCTTATCCGACGAGACGCCCAATTCCTTGAACCGGCGAGCTGCGGGCAGAACCCTCGTCTCCAGCGAGCCCACCGCACGATTGTAGGCCGATACACTCTTGCCCAAGGCCTGCCCGACGTCGTTCATATGCTCGGCGAACACCGCCATACGTTCATAGAGTTCTTTCCCCAGCCGGCCAGCTTCTTCGGCATGCGTATTCAGTTGTTGTTGCCCCCAGCCATAGGCCACCGCGCGGAGCAACGCCACGAGCGTCGCTGGTGTAGCCAGGACGACTCCGCGTGCAAATCCTTCTTCGATGAGACGCGGGTCTTGATCCAGCGCGGCGCCAAGGAACTGCTCGCCGGGGAGAAACAGCACGACGAATTCAGGCGCGCGACCGAACTGGGACCAGTAGGCCTTCAATGACAATTCATCCATTCTGTGCCGCACCTGCTCAGCATGGCGGCGTAATGCCTCCGCCCGTTGCGCATCGTCGCGCGCGTCATGCGCGTCGAGGTAGGCCGCGAGCACGGTCTTGGCATCCACGATGATCTGGCGTCCACCCGGCAGTTGCACGACCATATCGGGACGAAACCGGCCGTCCTCGCCGGTGATGGAGTGCTGTTCGACAAAATCGCAGTGGCTCACCATTCCCGCAAGTTCGACCACTCGCTTCAGCGTAATCTCTCCCCATTGGCCGCGCACTGTCGGCGCGCGCAAGGCTTTCACCAGATTGCCCGTTTCCTGCTGCAACCGCTGGTGCGATTCCGCCAGCGACTTCAGGTGCTGATCCAGTCCGCCATAGGCCGACTGGCGCGATTGTTCCAAGAGACGCATGTGCTCGTCATACCGCTGCAGGGATTCATGCAGCGGGCGTACTAAACCATCGATCGCGTGTTGACGTTGAGCCAGTTCGCCTTCCGCTTTGACATGGAGCGATTCGAAGGAGACGGCGGCCAGCTTCAGGAACGCCTCGTTGTTCTGTTTGAGTGCTTCGCCGGAAAGGGCCTGGAAGGAACCCAGGAGTTCCTGACGCGCTTGGTCGAGCAAGGTCTTCTGATCGGCGAGTTGCTTGGCTACGGTGTCGATTCTGGTCTCCGCAACAGTTCGCGCGTGTTGAGCCTCGGCAAGTGCTTGGCGGGACAGCGCTCCCTCTTGCCGCTCACGATCCAATTGTTTCCTCAGCTCATCTGTCGTCGCTTCGGCACGCTGGGCTTGCGCGCGCAAACGGCCTGTGATCCAGACGCCCGCGAGCAAGCTGCCGAGAAGGAGCCCCACCGTGAGGCCGGCTGCAAGGTAAATAACATCACTCATCCGCTGACTGTTGCGTCTGAATGTTGTGCCGGCCGCGTCATTGCTCGTGAATCATAAATCATGATTGCAAGTGAGCGCGAAGCCTACGGAAATACATTGGAAAGGTCAAGAAGTGGAATGGCCTCGGTACGATCAGCTCTATCCCTGTCTCTTTAGCCGAGGACCATCATGAGTCTGGTTCCAACTGGATGGTTCCCGCCCCCGCATCCAGCCGTACGAATCGTCCTTCTGGCAGGCGTGTCATGGCCCCTTCGACGTTTGCGACAGTCGGGAGGCCGTATTCCCGCGCAATGATCGCGCCATGAGACAAGGTGCCGCCCATTTCTATGATGAGGCCGCCGGCGATCCCGAAAAGCGGGGCCATGCCAGGATCGATAACGGGAGCCACTATGATATCTCCCGGTGTCACCTTGCTCCAATCGGCCAGGGACCGGATCAGGCGAATCGGTCCAGTTACTGATCCTGCGCTGATAGGCAGGCCGGACATTCGGCTGGTTCCATCGTGGTGGTCGTGTGGCGCGCTCTCCTGACTTGCGGTTTCCCAATCGCGAATCGTGTCTGGCACCTGCACCGCCCCATTACGTTCCCGTTCGGCTTGGCGCGCGCGGATCAAGGCCCGCCAGTTGCGGTTTCCCCCGGCGACCAGTTCGGCACGGTCCTCTATTGTCAGGAAGAATATGTCCTCGCGCGCATCGCATAGGTCTTGTGCGACGAGGTGGTCTCCGATGCGCAGCAGGAGATTGCGGGTGGCCACTGAGTAATACATTAGCGAGTGCCGATTCGCTTCACGCAACGCAAAAAATCGGCAGAGCCGTCTATACAACCACGAGAACACCGCCCATCGATCCAATCGACGACCCATGCGCCGCTTGATTTCAGCCAGTGCCGCCGTTCTGGTTTTCTCCTGGCGGGACAGGATTGCCTCTCGTCCAGGCGATGACGCGCGCACCTGCAGGCGCAACACAGCCAGGATCGCCTCAGGGTTGTCTGCCAGGCGCGGGGACATCACGTCGGATTCCCCCAGACCGCGATGGCCATAGTCTTCCACATAGCCATCGAAGGCGTGAAGAAACGCGGTTCCCTTGAGGGCAGCGTGAAACTCCGATGGGTTCCATGGTTCCGATGAGAGAAATCTTTCGGTAACAGCTTCGCGGCGCGCAAGTTCAGCCAACTCCGCCAGACGAAGAATCTGCTGGGCGCTGATCACCGTGCCTTGCCCTTGTAGGGCGTCGTTGAAGAGGGTCCTCCAGTCGGAACCCAACCATCGCGGAAGCAGTAGGTTCAGAGCTTGGAGACATTGCGCCACTCCGCCGGCAATGCCGAAGGTCAGTTCATGCGCCTGAAGTCGTCCGGCCAATTCATCGAGCGTTCGAACGGTGTCTTGAAAGGACAGGGCTGCGACATGTTGGGGATCATATTGCTTGGCCAGACTCTTCATCTCGGCGAACCACGTGTCGCTGTTAGCGACCGCCCATCTCATTTCCATCAGCATGAGGATACCCGCTCGTATGAACGCGAGCCAGCCGATGGGTCGCACCGTCGGCGCCACCGCGATCGGTTCTCCTCCCATGTGCTCGGATAACAAGTAGGGATCGCCGCGCAGCTGTGCCACGAGCGAATGAAACAGGGTCACATTCAGGTAGGGCCGTCCACGAAAGACACGCGTAGATGTCAGTCCATCGGGAACATGGCAGCCGAGTCGGCGGTAAGGCGCGACGATATGCGCCTTCATGAACAGTTCGAGAAACGAGAGCCCCAAGGGACTCGGCAGTTCTGGCATCGTCTCCTTGAAATTCGCGCGTGACCACTCGCAATCGTCATCGGTCAATTCGGTCGAAGGGTGAACGCCGGTAATGGGGCGCGCTTGCAATGTCCAAAGCATTTGGGAGTCGATCGCCCATTCGATATCGGCCGGGCACCCGAACGCCTGCTCGATCTCCTTGGCCCTGCGCGCCAGCTCGAACAGTTGCTCGTCGGAGAGCGACGACTGAGCTTGCGACGATTCGGGAATGGCTTCGTGACGCAGTCCCTCCTTGGTGACGATCAAGCGCTGCGACTTGGGAGCGATGATACGCCGTCGAATCCTCGCTGGCTGCCGGTGGGCATCCATCTCTACGATATATTGGTCTGGTGTGACCTGGCCGTCGACCAGCGGTGCTGCCAAACCAGGCACCGCGTTCACGGCCACATGGAACGAGCGGCCCGTCACGGGATGGATCGAGTAGGCGACGCCGGAAGCCAGCGCATCGAGCATGGGCTGAATGACAACCGCCATTAGGGGAACTGCCCGATGACCGATCCGCTCAATTGAGTATTGCACTATCCGGTTGTGCCAGAGCGAGGCCCAGATGTCCTTGATTGCGGCATCGACCTGAGCCAAGGAGAGGCCCAGATGGGTTCGATAGAGGCCGGCAAAACTCGTGCGGCCCGTATCTTCGTTAGTAGCTGACGAGCGGACGGCCCAGCGTTGGTCCGGCGGCATAGCGAGTGCCTGGAGTCCAGCCAGCCATTCGGTTGAAAGGGTGGCATTGTCTACTTGTTTGATCCGGGCCTGACAATCAGACAGTGCCGATCCTCGCTCTTGTCCTGACAGGGCGCAAGTTTTCCGCCATTCTTCTGCTTGTGCAAAACCGGAAAGCCGCAGAGTCTGATCGTAGGCTTCGGTTGTGATACAGATGCCGGGAGGGACTGGAAATCCGGCGGCCAACAGTCGGGCAAGGCCGAGAGCCTTGCCCCCGGCCAGTTCGAGATCGGCGCATTGGGACAAAGGGAGAACAAAGGGACGTGGCATCGATGCGGATAGTACCTACAGAAGGAGAAGAAGGTAAAGGTCATTGACGTTGGTCCCGGTGGGGCCGGTGTGTATGTGGCATCCAAGGGCTTTGAAAGCCGAGTAGGTGCCGTGCCGTTGGAGTGCCGAGCGAAGATTGACACGAAGTGTTTTGGCTTGTGTCAGGGTGTCGCCGGATACGACTGCGCCTGCCATCTCAGTCGGGCCATCGGTTCCGTCTGTTCCGATCGCTGCCAGCCAGGTATTGGGTAGTCCGGCAAGGTCAAATGCGGCTGCGGCGGCGAATTCCTGCGCTCGTCCCCCTTTGCCTCGTCCTGTAACCGTGACCGTTGGCTCGCCCCCGGCAATGATACAGATCGGACGTAATGACGTCTTCCTTCCCATGGCGTAGGGCGTGGCAAGCCTGGCAAACCGATGCGCTGCTTCCTGAGCCTCTCCCACCAAAGCGGTTGGGTAAACGATCGTCCGAAGACCCGCCGCTTTGGCGGCGTGGACGACGGCGCGAAGCATGCTGCTGTTGTTGCCGATGATATGGTGTTGCACACGGAGCAGTCTCCGTGAACCGGCTTTCAGCGTCTCCGGTGCGCGCCCGCTCCGACCTTCCAGCAGATGCCGGCGTACGGCTTTCGGAACGGTCGGCCAGAGTTTATATGTGCGCAAGACACTGATCGCATCAGCAAACGTCGTCGAGTCAGGCGCAGTCGGGCCTGAGCCGATTGTACTGAGGTCATCACCGATGACGTCCGAAAGAATAAGCGTGGAGATTGTCGCCTTCGTGGAGGCAGCGAGGCCGCCGCCCTTCAGCAAGGAGAGATGTTTTCTGACCGTATTTACCTCGTGGATCGTCGCGCCGGCTCGGAGCAGCAGCCGCGTCGTTCGTTGCTTATCGGCCAGGGTCACACCCAGTACCGGAGCTGGCAAGAGGCTCGAAGCGCCGCCTGACAACAGTACGAACAACAGATCGTGAGGGGTGAAGCCCTGGATCAATGTCCGAAGCTGTTCAGCAGCCAGTAGTCCTGCACGATCAGGAACCGGGTGAGCGGCTTCGACGATCTTGATCCGTTCGGTGGGAATTCGGTGGCCTGTTTTGACAACGATGAACCCTCTTTCCAGCCGTGGGCCAAGGACATGCTCCAGTGCTTGCGCCATCCGCGCTGATGCCTTGCCGGCGCCGACTGCGAATACTCGGTCGAAACGTGAGAGGTCGTAAGTTCGGCGGCCCACCCGTACGGATCGTTCGGTGCGAGAAACGGATTGGAGAATTGCATGGTAAGGATCAGCCGCGTGGAGTCCCGCGGCGATCAGCTTCCGGAGAAGCGATCGCGCAGGTGAGTTTGGCAGGCGAATCGGCATCAAGGCGTTGCGCCTTGCTTGAAGCAACGATTCGGACAGGATTGGCGCGGAACCCTGATTTGATAGGTGCCGTGTGGAACCACGTCCTTCTTGAATTCTGGATTGAGCATCTTGAGCTCGAGGAAGTAGGTGCCGAATTCCTCCGCGATGGAGGCTAGTGCCCGTTGCGACTCCTTCACATTCACCGTGACGGTTTCTGTCTCCAGCGGAATATACAGATCCTTCTTGCTCAGACCCAAATACTTTTCCGGCTGGGAATAAATTTCCTTGGCCGCAATGATCCGGGGCACGTAGCGCATGGTCTCGCGAGGCCCGTGCATTTTCCAATAGTCAGTGATGTTCTGGTCTTTGAGCAGCTTGCGGACTCGTTCTTCGCCGGCATTGTAGGAAGCCATTGCCAGGAACCAATCGTTCTGCCGAAGGTCTTTCAGGTATTGAAGATACTTGACGGCCGCCTCGGTCGACATTTCGAGGTTCCGGCGCTCGTCACGGACTGCATCACTCTTGAGCCGGTAGCGCCGACCGGTCGAAGGGATGAATTGCCAGGGGCCTGAGGCTTTGGCCTTTGAGTATGCCGCCGAGACGCATTTGCTTTCAACTAGCAGCATGTACTTCAGGTCGTCCGGCAGACCGGCGTCGGCGAGCTGCTTCTCAGCCGGGGGGAAGCAGCGACCGGTGCGTTTGGCGAGGATGATACTTTCACCCTGATCTTCCAAGAATTGATAAAACTCGTACTCGATGCGTTCTCTGACCTGCCAGTTATCGAGAGGAACCGGTACCCCCGCAAAGGTAATCTTGTCGGGCAGCTTGAACGAACTTAGGAAGAACCGCTCACCCTCTCGCGTGATCTCCGGCAGGATCACCAGGCGGTCTTCCGGATCGGCTTGTCCCTCCGCTGGCTCAGAAGCCGTGAGCTCTTTGTCGTTCTCATTCTCGGTTTGATCCGTGAGAGATTCCGACGAAGCCACGGTGGGAAGGATGAAGCCGCTCAGTGCCATTGCGAGCACGAGAGCGGCGATTTGTAGGGCAACCATGCAGTGACTCCTTTAGGCAAGTCAAGTGTAGTAAACGAGGTGATGATCGCCCATGCTAGCAACAGAGTGGGTAACCGGCAAGCGGAACCAGATTCTTGTTCATGGTACACTGCCGGCCCTTATGCGGACGCTGGCTGTTCTGAACGATGCGATTGCCGATTGCACGGCCTGTGCGAGGCTTGTGACTTATCGGCGCGCTATCGCACAGACTAAACGACGTCAATTTATGGACTGGACCTATTGGGGACGGCCGGTCCCAGGTTTCGGCGACCCTCGCGCCCGACTCTATGTGCTGGGACTTGCTCCAGCCGCCCACGGCGGGAACCGGACAGGACGGGTGTTTACCGGTGATCGAAGCGGGGATTGGCTGTACGAAGCACTGTGTCGGCATGGATTTGCCAATCAGGCGACATCGACCCACCGAGACGATGGGTTAACACTGACCGATTGCTATGTCGGAGCGACTGTGCGTTGTGCGCCACCAGGAAATAAACCAGCACCGGACGAGTTTGAACAATGTAGCCGGTTCTTGCGGGATGAGTTACAACTTCTCAAGAAGGTCCGTGTGGTGGTGACGCTGGGGAAGATCGCGTTCGACCACTATCTCAAAGCCTGTCGAGTAGAAGGGCTTGAGATTCCATCTCCCACTCCCAAGTTTGGCCATGGAGTTGTGTATCGCTTGCCTTGGGGAGTGACGCTGCTCGGTTCGTATCATCCCAGTCAGCAGAATACGTTTACCGGGAAACTGACTCGCCCCATGTTCCACTCAGTGTTCCGCAAGGCTCAAACGGCAATTGCGCGTGCCTGACCTTGGTCAGGCACGCGCTACATCTGAGAAACAGGGGCAACCAACTATTCTGTCTGAGTAGGGCATCCAGAATTAACCAGACCCTATGGCGTTACTGCTGTCCCTTTGTCTTCCAGTCATCGAGGAACTTCTTCAAGCCGGCATCGGTTAGTGGGTGTTTGAAGAGCATTTGGAACACGCTATAGGGCATCGTGCAGATATGGCCACCGGCCAACGCCGAATCCACCACATGCTGCGGATGGCGAACGCTGGCCACCAGCACCGAAGTCTTGTAGTCGTAGTTCTTGTAGATCGTGATAATTTGACGAATTAGCGCCATGCCGTCCGAGCTGACGTCATCCAGACGACCGATGAACGGCGAGACACACCAGGCTCCAGCCTTGGCAGCCAGGAGGGCCTGTGTCGGTGAGAAGCAGAGCGTCACGTTCACACGGATGCCTTCCGACGAAAGCATTTTTGTCGCTTTGATGCCTTCCGGAATCAGCGGGCACTTAACCACGATGTTCTTGTGAATCTTGGCCAACTCCTTACCTTCCTTCACCATGGCGTCCGCTTCCACACTGACGACTTCGGCGCTGATCGGGCCGTCCACTATCTTGCAGATTTCCTGCAGCATTTCTTTGAAGCTACGGCCTTCCTTGACCACCAGCGAGGGGTTGGTCGTGATGCCGTCCAAGATGCCGAGATTGGCGGCTTCGTATATTTCCTTCACGTTGGCTGTATCGAGAAACAATTTCATGTACGGCTCCTTTCAAGTCATGTCCGATGAAGTGTCATCTGGGTGCTTCGTTATCGGTCATTGTAAGAAGAACTCAATCTCGGCGCAATCCATTTGCCTATCCGTTTGACAGGCCTTTGAGCGGGGGATAAGATTCAGGCGACGTTCAAATTATACGACGAATCATCCCGGAGATAGC
>JAOUEB010000251.1 GCA_029858925.1 Nitrospira sp. | reverse complement strand
TTGCCATCGGATCTTGCCTGGCGATTGGCCGGGCTGGGCTGGCAGGTTGCGGGAGGCTTCGGACTGACGGAGACCTCTCCGATTCTCACGTTGACCGCTCCCGGCAGTCGCGTGATCGACACGGCAGGCAAGGCGCTGCCGGGCGTTCGTCTCCGCGTCGGCGACGTGGACCCTGAGACCGGTCAGGGGGAAATCCAAGCCCAGGGCCCCAACGTGTTCGCCGGCTATCGGCATTTGCCGCACAAGACCGCCGAGGCGTTCACTCCGGACGGCTGGTTCAGAACAGGCGATCTTGGATACGTCGATCGAGCGGGTTATTTACACTTAGTGGGGCGCGCCTCATCCCGGATCACCTTGCCGGGCGGCGAAAAGATCTGGCCGGAACGGGTGGAGGAAGTCATCGACGCCGCTCCCTTGATCCGGGAATCGGGCGTGCTTTTGTACAGGGGCCGCCTGGTCGGAGTCATTGTGCCGCTGGCCGGCTCGATCCAAGCGGGCGGGCTTGAACAGACGACGCAAGCGATTCGTGCCGACATCGACCGCCTGCTCGGTCTCCTGCCCTCCTATTGCCGCCTCACCGATTGTAGCCTCAGCCTCGATCCCTTACCCAGGACCCGACTCGGCAAGATCCAGCGGCACAAACTCGGCAGTCTCTTTGAAACGTGCAAACGGAGGAGTAGCGAGGCGCTTGGCGAATCGAGACCGATCCCTGTCGAGTTGATGGCACCGGAGGATCGGCAACTGCTGGAGGACCCTGTCGCGTTGCGCACATGGAACTGGCTGGCTGGCCGGTTCGCCGCGGTGCGGCTCACTCCGGACTCGAACATGGCGCTCGAACTTGAGTTGGACTCGCTGGCCTGGATGACGATGACGTTGGAGCTGCGCGATCGGGTCGGCGTCGATCTTTCCGAAGATGCCATCATGCGGATCGGGACCGTGAGAGATCTGTTACGTGAGGCCGTTGAAGCGGAGCAGGTGGCGGGGGGGACGATCGATCCGGCGGTTCAACTTCAGAAGCCGGAAGCGTTGTTGGATCCCCGGCAACGGCGGTGGCTCATGAAGAGGGGACGGTGCTTGCGGGGACTCGGCGCGGTGTTGTTTGCGTTCAACCGGCTGCTCATGCGGACGGTCTTTTCGCTTGAGGTCCGCGGAATAGATCGAATACCGGCAGAGGGGCCATGCGTACTGATCCCCAATCACACCAGCCTGCTCGATCCATCGGCCGTCATGGCGGCCTTCTCCACCGACGTTTTGAACCGGACGTACTGGGGAGGGTGGACCGGGATCATGTTTCGAAATGCGGTCATGCGTCTGGTGAGCCGCGCCGTTCAGGTGCTGCCGATCGATCAAAGCAGCCGTCCGTTGGCCAACGTCGCCTTGGGCGCTGCCGCTCTCGTGCGCGGCCATCAGCTGGTCTGGTTTCCAGAAGGCGGGCGGTCACCCGACGGAACCCTTCAGCCGTTCCAGTCGGGGATCGGCTTGATGATGACGGCGCACCCGGTCCCCGTCATTCCCGTGTGGATCGAGGGGAGCTTTGAAGCGCTGCCGACCGGCGCGCGGTGGCCGCGCCGGCGGCGTATCAGAATCCTCTTCGGCGAACCCTTGCATCCGAACATGATTGCCGGACAAAGCCAGGGGGCCGATCGGTATCGGCAAATCGCAGCCGAACTCCACGATCGCGTCGCCGCATTGGGAGACCGCTCGATAGAACCACCGCTCGTATCTCGTGAAGCGTGAAGCGCAGGACGGAATCCCTATCTTTGTTTGCGAGATACGAGATACGCTTCACGAGGAACAGGCTTCCAGGAGATGTCACGACCAACCTTCATGAATAACGCGGGCTAGTCTTTGTGCTCGCGCGTTCGTTTACGCTCTTTCTTCTTCGTTGCTTTTTCCTCTTCCACGTCGATCACTGCGCCCGTATCGGCATCGATGTGGACCTCCATCACCTTCTTCTCCGCGGTGACGACTTCGATTTCCCACACGAGCTTGTTATGTTTTGTTTCCAGCTCGGCTTCGATGATCTTGCCCGGCACCTTTTCCGATGCTGTTTTGACCGCCTGGTCGATCGTGACCTTGGCGGCGGCGGCCATCTCAGCCTTCCCGTTTTCTCCATTGTCATCGCCGTAGGCGGCGCTGGTGGCCAAGATTCCGGCTGCCAACAGGATGGCCAAGGCACACAGAGTGGATGATCGCTGTCTCATAGGCGCCTCCTTGTTACGATTGTGGTGATCCGAACAGGACAACCCTGTCGGGCTAACTGCGCGTTCTAGGCGGTGCACTCGTTGCCGAGGATTTCCCGTTCAGCCTCCAGCCAGTCGTCGAGCGCACGGTCCTGACGATAGCCGCGCTCTGCATGAAGCTCATAGGCTCGCTGGGCGATGCGGACTTGGAGATCGTCGCAGGGGGATACCGGCTGGCAGTGGACCGGCTCATGGTCGGAAACAGCCGGTTCTTGTTTCTGGATAGACTGGGCGCCCTTTCGCTTGCGCGGTTCTTTCGCGGTGTGTGGTTGCATGATTCACGCTCTCCTTTCTCTTTGCGCAGAGGCATCACAGGAGCTTGGGCTGGAGACCCCATATCGGCCGGGACTCTTCGCCGTCAGTCTGACTTGGCCCGTTCGGCTCATGCGGTCGATCTCGCAAAACACCTGATTCCAGGTCAGACCGGGACATTCGAGCACGACTTCCTCAAGCGAACAGCCGGGTGAACGAATGATGACCTGCATGATTTTCTCTCTTGTCTCGCGCATACAGTCCCCCTCTTCTGCGGAGTCTCCCCCGACTGAATACGGGCCTTGTGCATCTTGGATGCCATCGCGGTTCATTCGGAAGATCACGAATACAAAGGCTCGGAAAGCGCGGTTATTTACGGGTTTATCGCGTCACCGCTTCGAGCGAAGTGTGCTGGCCACAGGAGTACAGTTGAGGTGTTTTGCGGCAATGGAGCAGGAATTCATGTGGCCGAATGCCGCAATGCCAACGTGGTTGTTTGTGATGGAGGTTACGCAGATCAAATCTTGGCGCTGATCGATCTGCCGGGCTTTACGCGCGCCACGAAAGAAGGCGTATCGTTCTTGTTGCCATATTTAGTGAGACTCACCAGTCATCCATGTAATAATGCCGACCAGTTCAGAGTGGACATCTGATGGCCAAGATACAACCATCCGCTTATCGGGTCATGATCACGGATACTCCGGGGGGGCTGCGCATCGCCATTCCTTGTAGCCGGAGTTGGTCCGTGATTTTCTTTTTGGGGTTGTGGATTTGCAGCTGGGCGGTGGCTGAAGTGATGATTCCCGCCCAATTTCTTAACGGCAATGCGCCATCCGAGGGTGAGTCAATGATGTTCGCATGGCTTGGGGTCTGGACGGTCGGCGGACTGTTGGCGATCTACGCTTGGTTGTGGCAGGTGATGGGGAAGGAGATTGTGACCGTGCACGGGCAGAGGTTCACCATTCGCCGCGACATTGGGGGATTCGGTTTTGACAAGGAATACGATCTCCAACAGATGCGAGATCTGCGCGTTGTGCCAGCCGGATTCCATCCGTTGGATG
>JAOUEB010000250.1 GCA_029858925.1 Nitrospira sp. | reverse complement strand
GTCCGCTGCTCTACCAACGAGACAGCTTGCGCCAGTCCGAGAAAAACCAGCACCCAGATTCCCACTACCAATAATTGATACCTGCCCGACATCTGCTGAAAGACAAGCGCGCCGATCCCGCAGGCACACATCACCCCATACTCAACCAGCGAAGCTTTTCGATGGCTCCATCCGCTTAAGACAAGCCGCTGATAATAATGGGTGCGATGCGCCTTCCAGAATCGCTCACCTTGCACTATTCTCCTGAGCAGCGTCACAGTAGCATCGATGATGAACGGGGAAAAAACCAGCATCGGGAACCAAAGCGACCAGGCCCCATCCCGCCAGCCGATTAGGCCAAGTCCAGCCGCAAGATACCCGAATGTCGTTGAACCTGCATCCCCTAAAAATATCCGGGCCGGATGAAAATTGAAGAACAGGAATGCCCCGGCCGCCGTCGCAATCGACAGGCTCACGAGAGCGAGCGGACTATCGCCGGCCAGCCAGGCCGCGATCGCAAGAAAACCGAACCCAAACAACGCCATGCCGCCGGCCAGTCCATCCATCCCATCCATAAAATTATAGAGATTGGTCATCCACACCGTCGCCACAATCGCGACCACTACCCACAATAGCCCCATCTGATCAACCATGAGGCCGGCCACGCACGAAGCTGCTGCAATGAAGTGCGCGATCAACCGCCCGGCGATCGGCAGGCCGACAAGATCATCGAGAAAAGAAATCCCGACAAGGAACGCGGCGCCGACCCACAGCGGCCACCATTCGGGCGGTGAAACCGCCAACGCACCGACAGCAACACCCACCGCCACTCCGATTCCCCCCGTTCTTGGCACAGGCTGCTGATGAAGTGATCGTTCGTTGGGATGGTCGAGGATTTTGTCCGACCAAGCCCGAATCACAATGGCCAGCGTAATCCAGGTCAGGACAAAAGAAGCCAGCGGCGCCATGAAGGTCACTGATGTGAATTGCCACAAGGCCATAGCTCAAGAGCAAGCGCGCCTATACACGCCGTACCGCACCTCCAAATACACACACGTCTCACACCTGGCGCGGTTCGACCCCGCTCACTGCCCAAACCCACATGAGTCACGCCGATTCGTGACGGAACCAGCTTAAAGCCCGTTCCTTGTGAGAGGCGGTCATGAATCGCGTGGGGTACGGCTCTCAGCGGGCAGCACCTTTTCCACTGCATTCCACCCGAAGACATTGATCCCTGCGCGCACATGGGCTTCAGTCCCGCCGTACACCAGCGCCGGAGCCACGGTCTGGTCACCTGCCAGTGCCAACCAGCGTTCCAGCCCCGCAAAAAACTCCCGATTGAGGGTCTGCCCCGACTTGATCTCAATCGGTATCAGCTTCATCCCGGCATCGGCAATGACATCCACCTCATTGCCGTTGCTGTCACGCCAGAAATGGAATGCCGTGCGCTCCCCCCGATTGAGGCGGGTCTTCACCAACTCGGACACGACAAATGTTTCGAAGATATTGCCACGGAGGGGGTGCGTGGCGAGCTGTCCCGCCTCCTGAATCCCTAACAACCAGCACAACAGGCCCGTATCGTAAAAATAGAGCTTGGGGGACTTGACCAGCCGTTTGCCGAAGTTCGTATGATGCGGGCGCAACTGGAACAGGATGTAACTCGCCTCCAGCACTGAAATCCAAGCCCTGGCCGTGTTGTGCGTAATCCCGCAATCGGTCGACAACGAGGACAGGTTCAGGAGCTGCCCGCTACGGCCGGCGCAGAGACGCACGAAACGCTGAAACGTCTCAAGATCCTGGACCTTGAGCAGTTGGCGGACATCGCGTTCCACATACGCCGTCACATAGGCGGGAAACCATTCACGCGGCGGCAGGCGCCTGTCGTAGAGGGCCGGGTAGCCGCCCGTGAACAGCATCGCATCGAGGCTCAGCGGACTAACGCCGACTGGCTCCAACTCATGCGCGGAGAGCGGCAGCAACTCGATGAACGCGGTTCGACCGGCCAATGACTGCGTTACTCCGGACATCAGGCCGAACTGCTGCGATCCCGTCAGTAAAAAAAGCCCCATGCGACCATCCGCATCGACCCGCGTTTGCAGATAGGAGAGAAGTTCAGGCGCTCGCTGTACCTCGTCGAATACCGCCCCGTCAGGCAGGCGTCCCAGAAAGGCACGCGGGTCATCGAGTGCCATCCGGCGTACATCCGGGTCTTCCAAAGAAAGGTACGGCTTGTTAGCGAAGACGGCCTTGGCCAGTGTAGTCTTCCCAGACTGGCGAGGCCCAGTGATCGTAACGACTGGAAACCCTTGCAACAAACTGCGAAGCGGTGCCTCTACATCACGGGGAATCATAGATGAAGGTTAATTGAAGCTATGCATATTGTCAATTATATTGCCAATATACATATATTGATACTGTCCCTTCGCCACCAGTTCTGGCCTCCGATGCGCTTCTCAGCCTCACGTTGAACCAACGACCAGTCCGCACATTGACCGAGTGATAGGCGGCCTGGCGCACCGAGCACACGATTCAATCATACTCGCACAATGAGTGTCGGCATGAACTACGTGCGGCGTGACGAAGTCTGAGATAGCCGTGGAAAGTGGCCACTGTACCAAGCAGCCGTTTCAACAAGACCCTGGTCGACAGTATAGGGCGGCCGCCAATCCAATTCCTGCCTGATCTTCGACGAATCGATTTGCAGCGACCCAAGCAGCCGGTCGATCATGGGGCCTTTACCTGCAAGCCGCCCCGACCATCGGAGCACCGAAAGAGGCACCGGCCACAAGCGCGGGGGCATCCCCAGGGCCTTGGCAAGCCGCCTGATCAATTCCGGAGTAGAAAGGTCTTCCCCGTCACTGACGAGATAGGTCTGTCCGGCGGCACGCACGTCCTTCGCACAACGGACGAGGGCATCGATCAAGTTCCCTCGATAGATCAAACTGCGCCGGTTTTGCGCGGATGCGAGCGGGAGGGGAATTCCACGACGAATGATATCTAGCAGTTGCAGAACATTCCCTCCGACACCGGCCCCGTACACGAGGGGCGACCGGATCACGACGATCTCCAGGCCGGTCTGGGATGACACCCGTGCGAGTGCCTGCTCAGCTTCCCACTTTGAAATCCCATACGGATCTTGCGGATTCGGAAGATCCTGTTCGGTGAATGGACGGGCGCTCCGTTCGCCGTTCACCTTGATCGAACTCAGGTACACAAATCGGCGGACACCCTGCAAAGCAGCGGCTCGGGCCAATCGCTCCGTCCAGTCGCGGTTGACCCGGCAAAACTCATGCAGCAGGTCCACAGCATGGTCGCCCATGACATGAACCCGGGCGGCAAGATGAACCACGACCTGCACACCCTTCAAAACGCACGTTGTCTCGTCCTCGGTCGATTGATCGTGCAGCTCGACCCATTCGATGCCATCAGGCTCTGAGCGGTCGCGAGGAGAGTGTTTCCCAAGATCGCGCACAGCCCCTCTGACAAGAAATCCTGAGTCCTGAAGCAGGTGGCAAAGCGCAGAGCCCACGAACCCGTTCGCCCCTGTTACAACAATTCGGTCAGCCACGGTTCGTCCGGGACCCG
>JAOUEB010000249.1 GCA_029858925.1 Nitrospira sp. | reverse complement strand
ACCCTGGCATCGCCTGAACTCCTAGTGGCACACGATAGGAAGCGTACAAGACTCTTCACCCAGTGGCAACTTCGACACGGCTCTCGTACCGACGAACAAGGCGACGAGCCGAGCGCCCAGTTAATCGAAACCAAGGCTTACCAGTCGGATTTGCAGAAGTAGGACGTGAAGACCAGAAGGTGGCAACCAGCATACAGACTTCCCCATACTACTTCTTGGCCACTTAAAAATAAACGCGCGATACGGCCACATGCAGTGCCATACAGCGGCCCCAAACTTGAACGCTCGGAGAGGCTGAAGACGACCAGGCCAACCCATTTTCAGGCATGCAAAGATAGGGTCCGCTGGCAAGATCAGGCTGCGCTCAGATCAATATCGGAAAGATCCTAGCGCTATCGGATAATCAAGCCAGGAAGCGGCTTGATTCCAACCATAATGGAAACAGGTCCTGTAGTGGGAACAGGAACGTTCACCACACTACCACCTCCGCTAATAGAAGCACTACCCGACATACCCGAGCCTCTGTGGGAGACGGGAGCATTAACAAACACCTGGATCTTACCGATCTCGGACAAGGCATTCCCCAAGCTTAAAATAAACTCCCCGGCAGGACCACGAAGATGAACGCCATACTCAAAACCTCCGGTACGCATAATTGACGCCCTGTCGTCTCTAACGGCAATACCAGCAGACACCAGAACCGAAATGATTTGTGTGGCAAGGGCAGCCCCTTCCCCGTCTTGACCATATGATGCTACGGTAACAGCATGGCCGGAAAACTTCCGAATAGCATTCGCAATCAAACGTTGCTGGTCCAAACTGAGACTCCGTGGAGCAACCAATGCTTCCAACTTTACTCGTTCATGCTGCTCGGACTCTGCCATTAACCTTGCCTGCGCAGCGCTTTTTTCCGCTTCAGCAGCACGCGCATTCGCTTCAGCAATGCGAGCCTCATATTTCCTCGCCAGAGCATTAGCATCTGCTGCGTCCGTCCTAGCGGTCTCCAACTGAAGGCTCAGCCCCAACGTGTCACGACGGATTGACTCTGTTTCTTTTTCGAGCAATCCAATCACCGCCTTGTTGGCGTTTCGGAGATCAGTATTAACACGCCCCGTCTTAACCTGTATTCCCAGCTGGCCAACTACTCCAATGAATATCATTACAAATCCAAGCAACTTCAAACCAAGCTTCCACTTCCCATGATCCATGGGTAATAAGTGTTCGTTGAATTCTTCGAATGCTTGTACTACTAGGCCTAAAAAGCCACAGGCAAGCCAGAAGAAAAGCCACGACTCAAGAGAGTCGGAATGGCTCTCAAGGGCCTCAATGGTGCTCTTCAGCGTGGATACATCCATAGATCAACCATTTCGGCTCAACACAAGCAGAACAAATTCAACTCCTGCTTTCGTCTAGATACAAGTCCTATTTCTCAAATCAATCAGCACTCCATCCCTCAACCCCAGATCGCTGACCAGCACCTGGGACATACCAATGGTCTCCATGACCGTCCGGATGATGATGGCCCCGGCGGCGATGACTTCCTCGCGGTTCTTTTCAAGACCCGGGAGACCGATACGATCGGCCTTCTTTCGGCTCAACAGAATCTGTTCAAGTTCCTGAACCGTAGCAAGCGCCAGCCGGTAGTTATGGATGCGGGCCGGTTCATAGGCAGGCAGTTTCTGCGCCATGGCGGCGAGGGCTGTGATCGTGCCGGCGGTGCCGACGAAGGTCGCCGTTTCATAGTTTGCCATCTCTGCGACGGCGGCTTGAGTCTCGCGTCGCACCCACTCCCGTGCCTGCTCGATCTCTTCCGCCGTCGGCGGATCATGTGTCAGGACCCTCTCGCACAGACGCACCACACCGATATCGATGGAGCGGACGATCGGAGCCTGGCCTGGCCGATCCAGAATAAATTCCGTGCTGCCGCCGCCGATGTCCAACGCGATCATATCTGTCACTCCGGCGGGCAGCCCAGAGCGAATGCCGAGCAACGTGCGCCTGGCTTCTTCCTCGCCCGTGATGACTTCGACGTCAAATCCTGTTTCTTGTTTCACTCGACGGAGAAATTCATCACGATTGGCCGCATCCCGGACAGCGCTGGTCGCCACCACCGCACAGCCTTCGACCTGATGGTTGTCGATGAGGCCCCACCATTCCCGCAGACACGCGATCACCCGATCCATGGCCGCAGAGTTGAGCCGTTTGGTTTGATCGACGCCCTCCCCCAACCGGAGAATGCGCCGGTCGGATCGAAGTTCTTTGAGAGGGCCGCCTGAAGTGAGATCAGCAATGAGAAGCCGGCAGGTGAGGGTCCCGATGTCGATGCCGGCGAATCGACGTGGAGGCTGCGCGGTCATTGCTCGTTCCGAATCTCGTCCATCTCGGTTTCCAGTTTCTTCCGCGACTGCTTGAGGGTCTGCACCTCGCGAACGAGCCGACCAATCTCGGCATCGTGAACGACGCGCTCCGCCGTCTCGCCGCGCTCTTTCATATCGACCGCCCGCTCACCGATGTCTTTATATAGATCAGAGAGTTGCTGGTCCAGCTTGCGGACTTCCAATCGCATCCGGAGCAGTTCTGTTTCCTCCAGCGCGCGACCGGCTGCGTGCACGGTTCCCAGACGCAAGGTCGCGATCCCCGCCCGCAAATCGTCTTTTAATCGTTGGAACAGCCCCATGGCTCTTCAACTCCTCTCCTATCATGGTTCTATGGGTGGCGCCGATCTGGAAGCCTAACCGCCCGCAGCGGGGTCCCTACACCGGGCGGGGTGAGCGGGCGGGGGCTGATCGGCGACGGGACCCGTAGAACTAACTCACTGACCCCAATTCCAATTTCTCCTGCCACTTCCGCAACATTGCATCCCGCAAGGCTTGATGCGCCGGGGCCTTCAAGTCTGGGTCCATTTTCAACAATGCGAAGGCTTCCTGCCTGGCCTGTTGCAGCAAATCGGCGTCCCGCACGATGTTGGCCACGCGAAACTCCGGCATGCCCCATTGCCGAAAGCCGAAAAACTCTCCCGGCCCTCTGATGCGCAGGTCCTCTTCGGCAATCACAAACCCGTCGTTCGACCGCACCAGCGCCTCCAACCGTTCTCGTGAGGCCGATGGCCCCTGCGCATCAGCCGCAGCGGAGGAGCGCGCGCCCTTTAGACCTCCCGGCCTTGCCCCCCCTTTGCTCCACCTACCCGACACCATCAACAAACAGTAGGATTGATGGCCCGCTCGCCCGACGCGCCCGCGTAATTGATGCAGCTGTGCAAGACCGAACCGCTCAGCGTGTTCAATCATCATGATCGTCGCATTCGGCACATCGACCCCGACCTCAACGACCGTCGTCGCAACGAGGGCATGAATAGCCCCGGCTTTGAAGCCAGCCATCACCGCTTCCTTCTCCGCCGCCTTCATGCGCCCGTGCAACAGGCCGACACGAAACTCGGCAAGCTCCCCGTTCTGTAATTGCTCGGCCCCCTGAATCGCCGCCTGAAGATCCGTCTTTTCCGACTCCTCGATGAGGGGATAGACCACATAAGCCTGCCTGCCGCTGCGCAATTCATCGCGCAGCAGTTGGTAGGCCCGCCGCCGCT
>JAOUEB010000248.1 GCA_029858925.1 Nitrospira sp. | reverse complement strand
GCCGGTGATTCACGGATCCAATCGCTCGGTGCGGCCGGGATGGGCGCCAAGCGGGTGGAGATGGAACCCGAGGTGAAGGCTATTCCGACCGCCATGAAATAGGCGGAAGGGACAGGGTATAAACCCTGGTGGGGGAGCCGCCTTAAGCAGGCGGCTCCCCCACTTGCATTTTTGGTAGGGCGCACAGGGGTATTGAGAAGGATCATTCGGGAAGTGCACAATGGGACCGAGGACCGGCATGGAGGCCGGCATGCAGGGGGAAGACTGAATACAGGTGATGAGGTGAGGCAAGGGAGGCTGGAGGGATTGAATATGAAGCTCATAGCACGATATGCGGTGGGGCTGGTCTTGCTGTCGTTGTCTGAACCGGCGCTTGCGTATCAGGAAGTAACGGTTTCTGACGGGGGGACTATCGTGGGTACCGTCAAGCTTGATGGGCTGGTTCCCAAGCCAAAAGGATACAATCTCACGACGTTGCCAGACCAATTCTATTGCGGGCGCATTTCTGACGGGGAAGGCTGGCGTATTCTACAGCCGTTCCAGGTTGGACCGGCAGGAGAGTTTCGCGAGGTGGTGGTGTATCTAGAGGGGATCGACAAAGGCAAACCTTTCGACGAAACGGGTGTGCCGCAAATCGAAGCGAGAGACTGTCTCTTTCTCCCGTTCACAACCGTCGTGCGGGACGATCAGTCGGTGACGGTGGTCAACATGGACCCTGTCATGCACGACATCCAGGCGTATGAAACGTCACATCTGGGCGCGCGCGTGCTGTTCAATGTGCCGCTGCCGATGAATCCTGGGCACCCGCGCAACTTGAAGGACCGCAGTGATGCCGGGCTGTACCACAAACACATGGCGGGCGCGCCCATGAAACAGTTGGTCAATCTCAGCAAAGGCCGACGGATTTTCGCCATGCAATGCGGATTCCACGCGTATATGGAGAGTTGGGGCCTAGCCGTCACCAATCCATATTTTGCCAAAACGGACGAACGAGGGCGATTCGTTTTGACAGATGTGCCGCCGGGCACCTATAAGCTGGTGGTCTGGCATCCCTATGTACGTAGTACGATCGAGCAAACTGTTACCGTCGATCCGAAGGGGACCGTGGAGGCCACGATCGTGGTTCCGGCCCCGACCGGGCGCCTCTATGCCAATGAAGTGCTGGATCATGCCTACGTCCGTTACAACGTGACCGAGGAAACGCAAAAAGAGATCGAACCGATGATCAAGAAACAGAGTCACTGAACAGGGGTCACGTCAAACGTCAATGGTGGCCCCCCATTCGATAAGAGACGTCCTTTCCGGTTTTCGTATGACGCGTGACGATTGACGAGAACATCAAGAGCCATGGGCAAAGGAACAATCGTTCGCGGAGTTGTCGGCCTATTGGCATGCTGTGTGATGGCCACCTCCGCGCTGGCCGATCATGAATCGTCGAAGCAGCCTCCGCTCTGGACACCGCTTGACGAAGCAGAACGGTTGGCGGTCATGGAGGTTCCCGGAGGCATGGTCCTCGTGCCCTCCGGATCGTTTCTCATGGGCAGCGACCCAAAGAAGGATCGGGCTGCGGGGCCCCAAGAGTTTCCCCAGCGTCGAGTTCATCTCGACACCTTCTGGATCGATCGGTACGAAGTCTCCAATGTGGACTACCTGCGCTTTGTGTTGGGGACGGGGGCGGATTGGCCGAAATTCTGGCGAGAAGGCCCGTTTCCAGAAAAAGCCGCGATCCATCCGGTGATCAACGTGAGTTGGAATGACGCCGATGCCTATTGTCGATGGGCCGGCAAGCGGCTTCCCACCGAAGCGGAGTGGGAAAAGGCTGCGCGCGGCGAGCAGGCGCCGATCTTTCCCTGGGGCGATGAACCGGCGGGATGGATCAAGAGCAACATCGCGCATCCTGGATCCAAGCGCGGGTTCAAGTATCCGCCGCTCGCGAATGTGACGCGTTATGACAAGGGCGTGAGCCCCTATGGCGCCTATCAGATGGCCGGCAATGTCAGCGAATGGGTGTCGGATTGGTTCGATCCGGAATACTACCGCCGAGGCCTCGATGTGAATCCACAGGGGCCGGACACCGGCGACATGAAAGTATTTCGAGGCGGCTCCTGGAATGAAGATCCGGAGGTCGCCCGATCAGCCGGCCGCAATGCAGGACTGCCTGATCGGACGAGTTATTTAACCGGGTTTCGTTGCGCGCAATCGGATGCGCCGGCAATGGTCAATGGTCAACCGTTTGCCGGAGAAGACATTGAACGAAGGATCAGCTTCCCCAACGAATGACGCATGACGTTATTCTCAAAGATGGATTATGTACGGCATGTTCTCTGTCTTGGTCGCCCTCCATATCCTCGCCGCCATTGCTTGGATCGGGGGGATGATGTTTCTTTCCCTGGTTCTGGCTCCCTTGGTCAGAAGCCGTAAGGCTGTGCCTGAGGTTATGGCGTTGTTTCGGTCTGCCGCGCTGCGGTTTCGGATCCTGGTATGGGTGGCCATAGGCATACTGCTGACCACCGGTCCGATGCTTTTGGCACAGCGGGGTATCGATATAACGAATCCAGCCACATGGCCAGGGATCGTCACCATCAAACTCGGACTCGTGACGCTGCTTCTCGTGCTCACCTTCTCGCATGATTTGCTTTCTAGGCCCAAAGTCAGTCAAGGCAGCGCGATATCGGCTGCTTCAAGGACGGCATGGGAGCAGACCGTCGTGCAGACTGCTCGTTGGCTGCCTCGCCTCTCTCTGCTCGTCTCGCTGGCGGTAGTGGTTGCGGCCGCGGTGCTGGCTCATTCGTAGGGTCACCGGATTTGTGGCCCGGTGGGCCAGAGGCTTTCTTCCCTCTGTAGCAAAACTCCCCTTCCTCTAGGCCCTCCTCTCTGCCGTCTCTTTCCAACCCGCTGAATCTCATTGATAAACATTACAATACCGCATCTGGTTTGCTCGGTTCCTTCCTTGCAATCCTGTTGCAAGGGGGCTTGGATCTGTGACAAGGAGCGAGATGCAGCGGAGACTGTGCATGGCGTCTATTGTGTTGTGGCTTGTGACGCTGGCGGCCGGTGGATGGCTCTTCGTCAAGGGCTGGACGACAACGGGGAGCGACGGGCGCGTGGAAATTCTTCTGGCGCCGGTAGAGCGCGATCAGATTCTCGCGGAGATGCGGCAGCTCTTGAAAGCGGTGGATGGCGTCGTGAGGGGGCTGGGCGAATCACAACCGGATCTTCAGGCGATGCAGGGGGCTGCGCGCGCGGCGGGGATGGACATGGCGGCGGATGTCGAGCCGGCCATCATGGCCAAGCTGCCATTGCCTTTCAAACAGATGGGGATGTCGATTCACAGCGATATGGATGCGCTGGCCGATGCGATCGCGCGACAAGAGACGCCGCAGCAGATTCTGCGGCGCGTATCGAGCATGACGGCGCGCTGCACGGCGTGCCACGATATGTATCGATTGGCGGCGGATCGGTAAGGTGAACCGTACATGGCCTTTGTCGCGCTGCCGCAGATGGCGCCGCGCAACGTGACGTGGGCCAGAAAGGGGAAATGGGTGCACCTGGCCAAGATCGCCTTGGAAAAGTACTTTCTGATGAAAATGAAGC
>JAOUEB010000247.1 GCA_029858925.1 Nitrospira sp. | reverse complement strand
TCAGATTCGAATAGAGCCGCTTGACGGGATTCATGTCTGGATTCGTTACGTATTCCATCGTCAGCATGATCCGCTCTTCTCCTTCTCCGAGAGGCGTGACGGCATGCCAGAGCTTGTCGCCGTTAAAAATCACCAAGTCGCCTGACTCGGTGATCAATTCAAGATGACGCGACTGTCTGGTCGGGTCGTCCTTGAAGAGTTCGCACACCAATTTGCACTGAATCGAGCGGTCAACAAGGCCCAGCAAGATCGTGTACCGGGCCCCTTTGTAATACGACGTGTCGTAATGGAACCCAATGTGGTCACCGGGCTCAGTGTAGTAATAGAGCGCACACGAATGAGGATCATTGTCCGGACAGTACGCCAACTTCGCGTCCACGAGCCGGCTCAAGAACGACTTGAACGAGTCTGACCGGTAGAGGTCCACAAACCTGGGAGCCTTTTCCTGCACCGTATAATAGCTGACGCTGCCGCCCTTCTTATGGCCCGGGATATAGTTCCGATTGAGCTCTCCCTTGACCCCCTGGGCCTGGGGCACCAGCGTCTCTTCCACGAACGCTCTCGGCAGGAATTGCTTGATGACCAGAAACTCATTCTGATCCCAATATTCGCGGTGAAGACGCTCGAAGTCCAATCGCGCCACCGCCCGCTCGACCGCTTCTGCCACACTGCTCACAAGATTGTCCACCTGTCCGGATCCTTCCCCGCTCTTGGGCGCAAGTCACCAGTCAGTGGTCATTCGCCCAAAGAGCGTCTCACGCCTGAGAACTGCCTATTGACCAGTGACCATTGACTGCCTATGGCCCGTTCAACACTGGAGCTCTGACCACTTCGACGTCCGGCGGGGTCTTGAAGTCGAACACTTCGTCCCCCAATCCCGCGTTCGGTTTCAAACCGGAGAACTCAAACGTCGCCACATTGCCGCTGATCTCGTGCAAAGACACCGTGCGAAGAAAATAGGTCTTCGGAAACACCTCAACGACGATCCGTTGAAGATTTCTCGATGGCTCATGCGCTTTGGATTTGGGAAACAATGTGATCAGGGGAACGCCACCGGTTCCCCGCTCGTTCCCCGGCGTCGGTTCGATGTCGAACGATTCGTCCAATCTGGCCGCGCCCTGCAGGAGTTGCAACGGCGCTTGGGACGCCGCCATCTGTGTCAATTTACCGACCAGCACCTGTTTGTGCTCCGGCACGTAGACTCTGACATCGTCTCGATTCACATAGATTTCTTCATGCGCGGGGTCGAGATAATCCCACCGCAGGCGTCCCGGCTTCTTGAGATACACCTTGCCGGATGAGATCACGGGACGTTCAAACCCTTCGATTCTCGTCTTCTGGATAAAATCCGCTTGGAGATCCTTGGTTTTTTCATACCGCGCCTGGATCTGCTTCACGACGTTGCGGACTTCTTGGGCCACCTTAGCGTCGCCTGACTCATCAGCCCCGAAGGCCGAGGAGGCGGACAGCAAGATTACCAGAACGGCGAGCCACCGGCGCGTCATGATTCCGCCGCCCCGACCGGCCCGCGCCGGCCCAGCACTTCACGGCGTCCATCCCGTCCCGCCGCGCCGACAATGCCTTCCGTCTCCATCTGTTCGATCATGCGGGCGGCGCGCGGATAGCCGACACGCAACCGGCGCTGAATCAGCGAGGCCGACGCTTGGCCGGTCGTCAGCACCAGATCCTTGGCCTGTTCATACACCTCGTCTTTGTCCTCTTCCTTGTCCGACTCTTCTGATTGAAGCGTTTGCAGTTCTTGATTATACGCCGGCTGCGCCTGTTTCTTTACGAAATCGACGACGGAACCCACATCGTCGTCCGACACGAAAGACCCATGCAGACGAGCGAGCCTTCCTGTGCCGGAGGCCAGGTACAGCATGTCACCTCGGCCCAGCAGCGCCTCGGCGCCATTGGCATCTAGGATCGTCCGGGAATCGGTCTTCGAGGAAACCTGGAACGCGATGCGCGCGGGGAAGTTGGCCTTGATCAATCCGGTGAGCACGTCGACAGATGGCCGCTGCGTGGCCAGCACCAGATGAATGCCGGATGCCCGCGCCATCTGGGCGAGCCGCGCAATCTTGTCTTCCACGTCTTTGGGAGCCACCATCATCAAATCCGCCAGCTCATCGATCATCACCACGATATACGGCAGCGGCTCCGGCGGCGTTGGCGTCGGCCGCATGCAGCCCGGCTCGCCCTCGGCGATCGCCGTCTCGCCGGCGGACAGCCGTTGCTCCTCTGACAGAAACTGCATCGGCAGTTCTTGCTGCTCGACCGCCGTCGCCGTTCGATCGGCCACCGCTTCGTGCAGGCCGGAAACCTTCCTATTGTACGCGTCGATATTCCGCACCCCGGCTTCCGCCAGCAGCTTGTAGCGTCGTTCCATCTCAGCCACGACCCAACCCAGTCCCTTAGCCGCCGACTTGGCATCCGTGATGACAGGCCTCAAGAGATGGGGAACCCCCTCGTACGACTGAAATTCCAGCATCTTGGGATCGATGAGCAACAGTTTGACCTCGCTGGGCTTCGCGGAGAAGAGGATGCTCAGGAGCATTGTGTTCAGACTGACGCTTTTCCCGGCTCCGGTCGCACCCGCGACTAGGAGATGCGGCATCGTTTTGAGATCCGCGATGACCGGCGTACCGAAGATATCCTTCCCCAACGCCAGCGTGAGTCTCGACCGGGCCCGCGTGAAGGTCTCGCTCATCAGGACTTCCTTGAGGGACACGGTTTCACGCGACCGATTCGGCACCTCGATGCCCACCACCGACTTGCCCGGCAACGGCGCCACGATGCGGATGCTCACGGCCTTGAGCGCCAGCGCCAAGTCATCGGCTAAACTGACGATGCGCGCGACTTTGGTGCCGGGCCCCGGTTCAAACTCATACATCGTGACCACCGGGCCAGGCCGCACCTCCGTGACCCTGCCGTCTATACCAAAACTGGCCAGAGCCTTTGACAGAACCTCCGACTGGGCCTTCAGCTCCTCATCATCCATACGGCTCATAGGACCGGAGGGATCGCTCAGTAGGCCTTCAGGATCTGGCAAGCGATAGGTATCCGATTCGATCGTCCTTGCCACGACTTCCGGCTCAGCCTCTTCGTCCACCGCAACGGACGGATACACAGCGGCAGGCTGAATAACGGGAGGCGCTGAAATATAAACTGGTTCTACCTCTTCTTCTGGCTCAGCACTTGTTTCCTTGTCCGTTCCGGCCTGGACCCGTCTCAGTCCCTTGGATGCCTCCCTCCGGTTGCCGTGCTCTTCTGGTTGCTCCACCGAACGCTCCGGGATGATCGTCGTCAGCCATTCGCGAAGCCCAGCCCAGCGTTGAGGCATTCGGCGAACCACTTCCCCGATTGACAACGGGGTGGTGAACAAGAGTGAGACGAGGAATCCCGCAATGATGAGAATGTGCGCGCCGGTGCCGGCGAACACCGCTCGGAGCCCGTCCCCGATCAGCTGACCGACGGCCCCGCCTGGCATCCCGCGAGAGATCATCCCGCTCGCCAACGTCGGAATCGCCGTCGTTTCCAGGTGGAGAAATGCGCTCAGAAAAAACACGGCGGCCAGGGAACTCCCGGCCGTCCT
>JAOUEB010000246.1 GCA_029858925.1 Nitrospira sp. | reverse complement strand
AGCTACCGCCATGAACCCTATCGATCGGTCTCCGCTGTGCCGGCATTTCATCGGACATCTCATCTCGATTGGATGCCTGATACTGCTCTTCGCCGGCTGTGTCGGTCCACAGATTCCCGTCACGACTATTCATCAAGACTCCCGAAGCGCCGTCTTTATCGAGACCTTGTCGGACAAGTCGTTTCGTGCCGCGCATCCCATCAAGCTGGAAGAAGAAACCGTGGCGAACGTGCTGCGTGGCGTCCACACCAAAGAAAAAACCGACCTGCTGTTGCTGATCGGCAAAGCCTTACGCACCACCGATCTCAGCGCAGCCCGCACGTTTTTTGAGGACGATATCGAGACCTTGACGCCGCACCTCACCGCGGCCCTGGCGCAGGCGGCGCCGAACCAGCGGATTGGATTTCGCCTGTCGCATACACCGGTGGTCCCAGTCCCAACGAAGAAGGGCAGCTCGAATCTCGAAACCACATCAGGGCACCTCTTCGCAGACGGCCTCTCGCTTCATCTCACCTTGACGCAGTATCGCTACATGCCCGGCAAGACCGAGACAATCCAAAAGCAACCTCGCCAACTGCCGGACCCAGACGGCCTGCGGGATCGTGAAATCCAATTCATCCCGGAAGCCGCGGTGCGCCAGGACTCCGACAATGAGTCGAGCTGGTTCGGCGGATCCAACGACCGCACGTTGGTCATCGACTATCAGCTGCTGACCAAACTGCTGGCCATGCCGCCAGAACCACAGCGTCCCGTCCTCGCTCCAACCGGCCGGCCGATTCCATCGGGACAGCAGCCCATGGCACAACCACTTCAACCGGCGCCGACTGCAAGCGATGCCGAACTGCGCGCGTTCAGAGAAGAATTGAAAGCGATGCAGAAGAAGCTGGCCGAGCAGAACGCCGAACTGGAACGGCTGAAGAAGTCTTCACCCTCGAAATAGCTGGTCCTCTCGTCTGTACTCGACGCCGCCGCTGAAACTTGAATATCACGGCGCGCACTACGACCTCCCATCTGTTCATCGATCGGCACTGTAGAACTGTCGTCATTTCCCTACAGCCCACTCGCAAGTGATAGCCACAGGAAGGGCGAAAATGACTGAAACTACTACGTATTTTCCGTATCAGTAGAAGGCATAGGTGTTGCTTGGATGAACCCATACGGCAAATCATTTCAGAACAGGGGGAGGCCATCATGTGGGACGGCAAGAAACGAAACGACAATCAGCCCAACGGTGAACCATTCACGATTCTCGGGAAAGATGTCCTGTTCAAAGGCATCGCCCACTTTGAAGGCACCGTCCAGCTGGATAGCTGTTTTGAAGGGGAAATTCATTCGAACGGCACGATCGTCGTCGGCGAAAACGCGGTCATTCGAGGCACAATCAACGCCTGCACGTTGATCACCAGCGGAAAGATCCAAGGAAATGTGGCGGCCAGCGGCAAGGTGCAACTCCTCAAGCCCGCCGTCCTCATCGGCGACGTGCAGACTCCGATGCTGTCGATCGAGGACGGGGCCTACTTCAAAGGATTCACCGACATGGGGGCCCATCCAGCCGTTGATGCGCTCCAGCACCCTACCTTGGTCCTGACCGGCATGACCCAGCAGCTGAATGGGTCCGGTCCCGTGCTCATCGAAAGCGAGCGAGCGGAACGTGTCAATGAGTTTGGGACACTTGCCGGTGGCATTTAGTGTAGCCCCTCGTCTGTCGGGGCCGTGCTTGCGTCTGGCGTGACACCTCCGATCTCCGCTTCCACCCCGATTCCCTCGCGATGGTGTGCGACCCGTGGGTTGTCTGCGATCGAGATCGTGGCTCCTGCGCCATGCTGTGCGGTCGATTCGTTCGTCGGCGGATTGATCCAGACCGCCTGAGGCAGGCGTGGAGGCTGGGGCGGCTTGTTGACGAAGCGCTCTGGGTGAGCGGCATAGGCCGTCAGCAGCACCTGGTGCCGGGCGGTTCGCATCAGTTCGGCTCGCCCCTCATGCACGGCCACCGGCGGCATCAGCCCGATCCCCGCGTGGCGATGCTCGCCGTTGTACCAGGGGAAGAACCGCTGACAGAAGATGCGGGCCTCGTCGAGGCTGCCGAATCGTTCCGGGAACTCCGGACGATACTTCAGCGTTTTGAAGTGGGCCTCGGAGAACGGGTTGTCGTCGCTGGTATAGGGCCGACTGTGGGTTTTGGTGATTCCCAAATCGGCGAGCAGCAACGCCACGGATTTAGCGGTCATGGAGGCGCCGCGGTCCGCATGCAGGGTCAACTGTCCTGGCTCGATCTGCTGCTTTAGGCAGGTGTCGGTGATGAGCCGCTGAGCCAGCGTGGCCGACTCCGCCGGCGCAAGCATCCAGCCGACCACATACCGGCTGAAGATATCCAGGATGACGTAGAGGTAGAAGGAGGACCACGTCACGGGCCCCCGGAGTTTTGTGATGTCCCACGACCACACCTGATTCGGGGCCGTCGCGAGGAGTTCCGGCTTCTGATAGACGGGGTGACGGAGCTGGTTTCGGCGCTCCCTGACCTCCGCCTGGGCCTCAAGGATGCGGTAGAGGGTCCGGATGGAACAGTGGTACCGGCCTTCATCGAGGAGGGTGGCGTAGATCGTGGCCGGCGCTTGATCGACGAAGCGGTCGCTATGCAGCGTCTCGAGCACCGCCTGCCGCTCCTCAGGCGACAAGGTGCGCGGGGGGCTGGGACGCGGGGCGGGCTCTTTCGCGGGACCCTGCCCACGATAGAACCCTGATCGGACGAGGCCCAAGGCGGCACAGGCGGGCTTGATGCCAATCTCCGTGGACAGCGATCGTGTGGCGGCCATCAGCTGTGCCCGCCGTCTGCGGGCGTCGCCAGCGAGATGCCCAGGATCTGTGAGACTTTTTTTTGGACCTCAATGATGAGTTCGGCCTGGTGCAGCCGCGTCGACAACCGGGCGTTCTCCTGGCGAAGACGCTCATTCTCTGCCCGCAGCGGGTGCGGCGCCACGACTTTGCGGCCGCGCTTCTGGGGCGTCAGCGCCGAGAGCGTGCCGTCCGTACGTTGGCGATGCCAGGTCGTGAGGTTTGAGGCGTAGAGTCCTTCGGCGCGCAGCAGCGCCCCCAGGCTGCCCACCGCCGTACAGGCATCGGCTAATTTCAGGATGCGCAGCTTGTCCGCTGCTGTGAACCGGCGCCGGGTTGGTCTGGCTACAACCTCGGGATCCGGCGGGACGATGTCGGCGGGGTGTGGTGCGGCGGCATCGACCAGGGACTTGTCACTGGGTCTCGCTGTCGTCCGGCGAACGCCTTCAAGTCCTCGATCGTCGTGTTTCTTGTCAGCATGCATAATGGGGTACATCTCCTCCGCCCGCTACTCTAATTGAAGAGAGGCGAAGTGTCCCACTCATATTGGCACAGAGGGGAGCTTCTAAAGTTAGCAGCCAAGGCCGCAGCGTCTTGGGGTGACGCAGAGCAAAAGGCGAAGGTGGATGATCTTCAGAACAGAAGAAGCGAAATTCTTGCTGCCAGTAATGGTGAACAATGGGTCATCAATAAGGCAATTCACTACAATGAGTGGGCCGATCTTTCAAAAAATGATTTCAAACCTGTCGTCAGCGCATTCAGGGATCTGCTGCAGCAGTTTC
>JAOUEB010000245.1 GCA_029858925.1 Nitrospira sp. | reverse complement strand
AGCAGCTCAATAACGGATCTGGCGGCTTCACGTCGAGCATCGTCGACGACCGCCCAGCCGGGTTGCCGGACGCCGGTTCTCCGGTATTCCAATATTGAATTCCGAACAGCAGCTCTCCGTCCGGATTATCCGCCCATTGCGACCACACGCGGCCTTGGAGCGTCTTTGCAGCAGCTTCGGCCTTGAGTGGCTTTCCACCGACGACCGCATCGGCAAGACCGAGTTTTTCGATCGCACCGGCAGCCAAGGCAGAACCGGCCGCCAGCAAGCCGACGGCCGAGAACAGCGCGACGGCGGCTAGAACGACTTTCCTTTTCATACCTCGTCCCTCCTTCGTACAGAGTTTATGACAAAGCCCGCAATTTCTTGAACAGCGATCATTCTCGACACATGGCATATTCAATAGCACCGACTGCCGCGCGTATCACATCCGCTGAATATCTTCTCTTTGTCGCTCTATAAAATAATCAGGACAACGGAACTGAAACGGTACTTAATCCGCCATGTTATGTCAAGAAAATGTTTGACGATGGATCGAGCGCACTATACCGCCATGAGATTATGCAAATCAATCGATTAACGCCGTGGCTGTGTAAGCCGGTCATGCGCACGACAAGATCTCCCATATATCGCCATGAACATATCTGTTTACCGCAACGCTGCAACCTGACGAGACGAGAGCGGACCCAAGGCAGTAATCGCCAGCGTTCCCGGAGCGAACAACTCTTGCGCAACATGTCCGACACGCTGCTCCGTAACGGCATCGATATCCGACAACATCTCTTCGAGGCTCGTATGGACGCCGGCGATGAGTTCGTCTTTCGCCAACTTGTTCATGCGGCTATGCGAACTCTCGAGACTCAGCATCAGACTGCCTTTCATCTGGTCCTTCGTCCGTTTGAGTTCCGCCCGTTCGATACCGTGCGCCGCCATTCGCTTAATTTCACGCCGGATCAAATCCAGGACGCGCTCTGCTTCAGACGCACGGGTGCCGGCATACACCGTCATCGTCCCCCCATCTGAATAGCCGGACAAAAACGAGTAAATCGAGTAGGCCAAGCCTCGTTTTTCACGAACCTCCTGAAAGAGGCGAGAACTGACGCTTCCACCCAACACACTATTCAGCACATAGGCCGCGTAGCGATCTTTGTGGCCGGCTGGAATTCCCTTGAGTCCCACACAGAGATGGACCTGTTCCAACGGTTTTCGTTTTGTCACGACGCCGCCGCAGATGTCCGGCGGCCAACGTTTGCGAGGCTGGCCACTCACGGATGGGCGATGCTTCCCGAAGGTACGGGCCATCGTCTGTTCGAGCTGACGATGGTCGAAATTCCCGGCAACCGCGAGCACCATTTCCTGCGGCCGGTAGTGGGTCTCCACATAGTCGAGGAGATCTCGCCGCCGCAGCCTGGCAATCGTGGCTTCCTGCCCAAGGATGGGTCGGCTGAGGGGATGACGGCCCATGACGAGCTTGGTGTGCAGGTCTTGAACCAAGTCCTCGGGATCGTCTTGGACCATACGGATTTCTTCCAGCACCACCTGCTTCTCTTTTTCAATTTCCTTCGGCCCGAAACGGGATCGGTGAAAGATGTCCGAGAGTAGATTGAGCGCTTTCGGCAAATGCTGATCGAGCACTTTGACGTAGAACGTAGTCGTCTCCCGCGTGGTGAAAGCGTTCATCTCGCCTCCAAGCGCGTCGATCTCGCGCGAGATATCGGTGGCCGACCGGGTGGCTGTCCCCTTGAAAAACATATGTTCGATGAAATGGGAATACCCCGCCTGCGCGGGGCCTTCGTCGCGGGAACCGGCGTTCACCCACATGCCGACCGTGACGGATTTGAGAGTCGGGATCTGCTCGGTCACCAAGCGGACCCCGTTGTCGAGAATACGTTTATGGTACAAGAAAGTTACCCGCCTGCTTGATCCTTTGCGCCGCTTTCAGCCGGTGCCGGCATAGTTTCTTTCCGGCTGAGCCGGATCTTGCCTTGCTTGTCGATCTCCAGCACCTTCACCTGAATTTGATCGCCTTCCGCCACTTCGTCGGACACGGCCTTTACGCGATGGTGCGCCAGCTGCGAGATATGGACTAGCCCATCCGTCCCCGGCAACACTTCGACGAAAGCGCCGAAGTCCATGATTTTCCTAACGGTGCCCGTATAAATTTTCCCGATTTCGACTTCCTCGGTCAGGCGGCCAATGATGTCTTTGGCCTTCTGCAACGATACCTCGTCGGCAGATGCGATCGTGACAATCCCGGTATCTTCGATGTTGATCTTGACGCCGCAATCGGCCTGGATACCTCGGATGGTTTTCCCTCCTTGGCCAATGATGTCCCGGATCTTGTCTTGCTTGACCTTCATCGTATAGATCCGCGGCGCAAACGGCGACAGATTTTCGCGCGCGCCCGTCAGCGCTTTGGCCATGTGGCTGAGAATATGGAGCCGTCCTGTGCGAGCCTGCTCCAACGCTTGTTGCATGAGCGCCATCGTGATGCCGCCGATCTTGATGTCCATCTGCAGCGCCGTGACGCCATTCTTGGTCCCGCACACTTTGAAATCCATGTCGCCGAGATGGTCTTCCAGTCCGAGAATATCGGACAGGATCATCACGCTGTCCCCTTCCTTGATCAAACCCATGGCAATGCCAGCGACCGGTTCCTTGATCGGAACGCCCGCGTCCATCATCGCCAGCGTGCCACCGCAGACCGTCGCCATTGATGACGAGCCGTTGGACTCCAGAATCTCCGAGACAATACGAAGCGTATACGGGAATAGGTCTTTGCCGGGAATGACCGGTTTCAACGCCCGCTCGGCCAATGCCCCATGTCCGACTTCCCGCCGGCCCGGTGACCGGAGCGGCCGCGCTTCCCCGACGCTGAAGGGCGGGAAATTGTAGTGGAGCATGAACGTCCGCATGTATTCGCCTTCCAACGCGTCGATGCGCTGTTCGTCATCGGTCGTGCCTAGCGTGACAACGGCGAGACTCTGCGTTTCACCGCGCGTGAAGAGCGCAGATCCATGCGTACGTGGCAACACCCCCACTTCACAGGTAATCGGCCTGATGTCCGAGGGGCTGCGCCCATCGGCACGGGAACCCTTTTCAAGTATCATGTTCCGGACTTCCGTATATTCCAGCCCATGGAACACGATCTTGATGTGCCGTTCGCTTGCGGGCGCCTCAGCATTCTTAAGCTTTTCAACCGCCTCTGCCTTCACCTGATCCAACCGCTCCTGGCGAGCCGATTTGTTGGGTATCATGATTGCGTCGCGAATAGGCTGCGCGACCAGGTCTTTCACCTTCGCCGCGAGCGTCGGATCGATCGCTTCGACCTTCACCTCGCGCTTTTTGTTCCCCACTTTCTCGGCCAACTCGGCAATCTTCGCGACTATCTTTTTGATCTCGGCATGCGCCAATTCAAGCGCCTGAAGCATCGTCGCTTCCGGCAATTCGTTGGCTCCCGCTTCGACCATCATGATGGCATCGGCCGTTCCGGCGACGACGAGATGCAGCTCACTCTTCTCCATGGTCTCAAGATCGGGGTTCACGACGAACTGCCCGTTCACTCGCCCGATCTTGATGGCGGCGATCGGCCCTTGAAACGGAATGTTCGATATGGACAGCG
>JAOUEB010000244.1 GCA_029858925.1 Nitrospira sp. | reverse complement strand
TTCACACGCTGGGCCTTTCCCTCTCGCACGATAAACACGTACTGCGCGTCTTCCAGCCGGCTGACCGCATCGATCGGAATCTGCAGGGCTTGCCGATGGGTACCCACCTTCACTTCGACCCGGGCGAACATGCCGCCTTTCAATCGGCGATCCTTGTTGGGTAAGTCGATTTCCACCGTCATCGTCCTGGTTTCACGATTCAGCGTCTGGACGATGCGTGTGACTCGCCCCTCAAACACATGGTCGGGATAGGCTTCGGCCCGCAGCTCAGCCTTCTGCCCGATTTGTATTACCGGGATGTCTTTCTCGACGACTTCAATCAGGACGCGGATCCTGTCGATGTCGTGCAGGCTTAACATGCTGCGCGACATGGTGGAGGTGCTGCTGGCGGCGCCGGTGACATAGGCTCCGGTGTCGAGATTGCGCTCGGCAATGTACCCGGCAAATGGGGCTCGAATATAGGAGTAGGTCAGATTGGTGTCCGCTTGCGCCAAGGCGACTTCCATTTGCGTAACCTGTGCTTCTAACGATTGCAGCGCCGCCACGGCGGCATCGAAGTTCACCTGCGCGTTGTCCAGGTCTTGCTGGGAGACGAATTGATTCTTGATCAAGGTCTGCATGCGGTCGAGCGTGAGTCGTGCGTTGCGCAGCGCGGCATGCTGCTGCGCGACCTTCGCGTGGCCGGCGGCGAGGTTGGCTTTGGCCTGATTGACGGCATGCAGATAGTCCGTATGGTCGATCTCCATCAGTAACTGGCCGGCCTTGACGAAGTCACCTTTATCCACATGCAGTTTGGCGACATAGCCATCTACACGCGAGAAGAGATTGACGATTTGGTTGGGCGAAAGATCGGCCGTATAGCTGAGGCGGATGTCGAGGTCTTCTTTCAGGGGAGAGACTGTTCCCACCGTGATGAGGCGCGTTTTTCGCGGATCGGTTTTGGCGCCGGTACTTAGGCGGAAGACGACCAGCGCGGTGACCGCGAAGAAGATGATCACGCCGAGGACGACGAATGGATGTCCGGTGATGCGGTTCATGTACCCGTGTGTCGGCTACTCGCGTGGGAAGGTTGGAGGAGTCCGCCGAGGAATAGGGACACATATTCAGACACGGTGTCCTCGTGGGTTCGGTGCATGGGCAATCCCATAATATCGTGCAAGAGGCGATGATGGACAATGATGCCGAAGAAGGCTCTGGCGGCGAGCAATGGGTCGACCGGGCGAAAGACGCCGTCCTCGATCCGTTTGCTGATATATGTCGCCAGCAGATCATGAAAGACCCTGTATTGGCGTTGAAAAAACATATCGGACAACTCATGCCCTTCCAGCGCGCTGAAGAGAAGCAACCGAAGCATCGTCGGGTCCGCGCCTTTTCTGATTCGATAACTGGCCAGCAACGTGAATAGGCGGTTATCGTCTTGCTTGTTGGCGGCGTCTTCCACTGCGTCCCGCAACTCGGAATACTGCGCTTTTTCAGCCAGAATGGCGGCGTAGAGCGTGCGTTTGGTGGGAAAGTACTTGAAGAGTAGCGCTTCGCTGACGCCGGCAGATTTCGCGATTTCCTTCGTGGTGGCGCCCTTGAACCCATTGGCTGCAAACAGCGATGCAGCAGCGCTGATCAAACTGGCGTGGCGTTCCGGCCCCGATGTTCGTGCCGGTTGGCGTGGTGAATTCTTCGTTCGCTTCATAGTGAGTAAGTGGTCACTCACCGGGCAAATTAGCATGGTCGCTTCTTCGAGGGCAAGTGATGGGAGAATCAAGGCCGTGGCGGGTGGCCAAAGCGGGTCAGATAAGTGGCTTCGGAATGCCTGAGATGGCTGGAAGGGAGGGTAGGTCGGTTAGGCGCTGCTCGGCCTTCCGCCGAATATCGATGGTGCGTTCCGTCAGGAACCAGCCGGCTACGCCAGTAAAACAGACTGGGCGCGAAGGAACGAATGAAGTCGGTTGCCTTCGCGGAGGCTCATTTTCTTGAATTCTACGCCGAATAGACTCCCTGCCGACCAGGCGACGTTTGTTTCCAGAACGAACAGGGGGTCGCTACCGTCCGGGAGATAGAGGAACATCGACAGCTCCATTCCAACCTTCACGGGCTGATTTCCACGAATGCCCAGCCCGCCTTCGGAGAGGTCGAGAACGACCCCGTCTGCCATAAGAACATCATTCTTCCTGATGCCCGAATACATAAGTCCGAAGGAGACGGGAATCCGAGGGGCGTGGCGCCGTTCCATCTGCATCTGCGGTTGATGCGGATAATAGGCTGAGGACTGCTCCTCGGTTTTCAGATGTTTCATCGTAGGCCCTCCTGGTCGAATGGACTTGCCATCAATAGGATCTGTGTCTAGCCAGCCAAAAACTCCAGCCACGCAGGCTCCTTCTCTCTCGCCGCGCGTAATTCCACTCCGAATCGACGGCCATCAATCCACGTCACGAATGTTTCAGGAATGCAGAGAGGCTCATCCCTGTCCGACAACTCAAGAAATAGCGCCAATTCCATGCCGAGTTTAAGGCCACGGGCGCCGTTGAGTCCGAACCCATAACGGCACAAGTCCACAACTGTGGCGTGCCCCATAATGATCTCGTCCCCATGTGTGGCTGAGTATCGAACTTTGAATTGTCCGCCGATGCGGGGATCTTTCCTTCGGTTATTTTCATCGGCCTCACGGTTTCGGTCTGCCGCATTTGTTTCCAATTTCCACCAGCGCATGGTCTTCGTACCTCCTGTATAGGCATCACATGGTGAGGGCCACGGCCTCAATCACGATACCCGCTACGTTTTGCGGCATGCCGACAGGAATGTACGGTGAAGTCTATCTTGGTCCTCCATCCTCATGCTTTGGATAGAGATAACGAAGTGGTTCCCGCTCACCCAGACCACGCGAGCGTCAGGAACGCACAGATCATCCTCGAAATCAGGACATTCGATAAAGAGAGCGAGGTCCATGCCCAGTTTGAGCACTCGTTCCGAGCTGGCGCCGATCCCGTCCCGGCACACATCGGTCACCACCGCGCTGTCCATCACAATTTCCTCTGCGTCCATGCCGGAGAAGGTGAGCCTGAGTCGGCCGTTGAGCCGAGACTCTTGCCGTTTGTGAATCGCAGTGTCCACCGCGGTGGGCTGTCCCCTGGAGTCGTGCTTCAGATGTTCCATAATCGAGGTGCTCCTTTCGGGTATGGGCAACGGGGAAATCGTACTGTGGTTTGAAATTTACCTATATTTTTGGGCTTTTACATGCCTCTATCGAGGGACTTCAGCACCCCTCTCAAGCGGGATGTTAAAAATGCCACTCTGTTCCATTTATTGTCTGCCAAGTGAACCAGATAGGTTTGAGCAGTTATGAGAGGTATTGGAAGATGGCGAACGGTTCGATAGCAAAGAAGAGGTAAAGATGGCAGATCCGGTCAGGGCGTTCTTTTGGTATGCCCTTATAAAAAGGCCATGGAGATCGAGGGCAAGAAGTATAGATGAGAATAACAACTATCTGATTGTGGCCCAGGCTTTCTGGTATTCCTCGAAGGAATCGACTTCCATCCAGCCCTTTCAAAGTTGTTCGCTAGAATCGATGAAGCCGGCGTCAGGGATGTATTTCATCGAGGAGGAAGTGGGGAAGCCGTCGCCCAGATGCCGTC
>JAOUEB010000007.1 GCA_029858925.1 Nitrospira sp. | reverse complement strand
AGCACCGTCACGATCACGATGCCTGTGACGGCGGCGATTTGAGTCAGGGACACGGCGAGGCGCAACCCTAGTTCTGTCACGATAATTCTCCTGGATAGCGGCGTATGTCGAACGGTGGTGTCATCAAGCAACCTTCATCATCGAGACGGCTGTCGCCCGGATGGACGGCGTGCGGGTCACGGGATCGATCGTACATTCGAACAAATGCGCGGCCGTTTGGCCGAAGTGGTCGGGGAACCAGGCCGTGCCTTGGGGGACCCTTGCTCGAATCGTGACGGTCGTGGTCATTTCTCCGCGCACGTTGGAGAGGCGGACTCGATCTCCGTCTTTCAGCGCAAAACGCGCCGCATCCTGTGGATTGACCCTCAGCGCGCCGCTGCCTTCCACTTCCATCAGTCCCCTGGATCGGGTGGACAATTTCCCCGAATGGAACAAGCTCTGCACCAATTCAAGCTGCACGATTCCATCGGGACGAGCCGCCGTCGCGCCGAGCCGGTATCGTGCAGCCAGATCGTGCCGATAGCCGTCAGCCAGGTAGCGGTCGATTGCGGAGCGGTTGACTTGCGGCGGCATCGGCGCCGGGCCAAGCGACCCATAGCCGGGAATCAGGCTTCTGATTTCTTTGAGGATGTCCCTGCTTTCGGCATACTCCAAGGGCGTCCCCATCAGGTATGAGAGGGCGACGAACACTTCCCAGTCCGGGCGGCTTTCTCCGACCGGCTCAATCGCCGGGCGGACGGCTTGGACATGGCCCTCCGTGTTCGTAAAGGTTCCGTTCTTTTCCGTCGAAGAGGCAACCGGCAATACGACGTGGGCAAGGGCTGCGGTTTCCGTCAGAAACAGCTCCTGGCAGACCAGCAAATCGAGCTTGCGCAGGGATTCCTTCGCGCCCACTTGAGCGGGGAGGCTTCCCACGGGGTTTTCGCCGACGATGAACATGGCCTTCAGGAGTCCGGCTTCGGCCCGGTCCAACATCTCGACCAAGGAGGCGCCGCCCTGCTGAGGCGGTTCTGCTTTCCAGAAGGCGGCGATGCGGCTGCGGCTTTCTTGATCGGTCACGTCGAATGGGCCCGGCAAGAATTCCGCAGCCGCCCCCATTTCGACCGCGCCCTGGTCGTTGTTTTCCTCAGAAAGCGGCGCGAAGCCGCATCCCGGCTGATCAAGCTTTCCGATGAGCAGGAGCAAGTCGAGCAGGTTGAGCGAGCCGCTATGGCCGTCTGGGCTTCGCAATAAACTCTGTCCCGCCAACACGACCACCCGCTGTCCTCCTGCCAGGACCTTCGCGGCGGCGGCATACGCGGCGGCGTCCCCGCCTGCAACAGCTTGTACATCTTGCCAGGATATCTGTCCCAGCGCTTCCGTCACGGCGCGGACATACGCTGGTTGTTGCCGCGCCAGATCCGGCTGCGCCAGGTTCTGTTCGACGAGGGCCTTCAAAAGGCCGAGGACGGCGCTCCCTATGCGTGGAGCCGGGACACAGAAGTGATGGAGCGAAAGATTGGCGATGTTGCTGATCGCTTCGATGGACGGCTCCAGCGCTTCGATGGTTACCAGCGTGGCGCCTCGTTTCTTCACCGCTTCTTTCACTCTGAGGCCGGTAATAGGATTCGACTCCGTAATGTTCGTGCCGACCAACAGCAAGACGTCGGCGGCTGCGATGTCGTCGAAGCTGACGGTCCATCGATGCGTGCCTTGGACCCGCCGCATGGCCTGCATACCGTTCAGATGGCCGTAGCGCGCGCTACTGTCGATGTCGTTCGTGCCGATCACCACCCGCATAAACTTTTGGAAGAGATACAATTCCTCGTTGGTGCATCGGCCTGAAATCAGTCCGCCAAAGCTCTGTCCGCCATGGGTGGCTTTGATCTTTCCGGCTTGGTCCGCCACAAACTCCAACGCTTCCTCCCAGGTGGTCTGTACGAGGGCGCCGTTGCGGCGAATGAGCGGATGGGTGAGCCGTTCCGGGTGTTTGGCCGCATGGAATCCAAAAAATCCACGGGCGCAGAGGTCGCCGTTATTGCGCCCTGCGCCGTACGTTGAATTAACCTCGATCAGCTCCTGCTCCTTTGTCTGGACGGTGATCTGACATCCGTCTCCGCAGTAGCCGCAGATGGTGTCGGCCCGTTTCAGCATCCAGGGCCGGTACTCGTACATCGAGAGCCGGCTGGTAATCGCGCCGACCGGGCAGATTTGGACGCAGCCGCCGCAAAACTCGCAATCGAGGGCATGCGTTCCGAAGTGTTTGATCTCGGTCATCGTGCCGCGCCCGGCTGGGGCCAGCGCCTTCACATCCATCACTTCGTCGCAATAGCGGACGCAGCGCAGACACTGGACGCAGCGGTTCATCTGCGTTTCGATGAGCGGGCTGAAATAGTTCTTTTGAAAAATGCGCTTGGTCTCCACGAATCGGCTGGTTGTCGCCGTATATTGATGGGAGAAGTCCTGGAGATCGCACCGTCCACCCTGGTCGCAGACCGGACAGTCGAGCGGGTGATTGGCCAGAATGAATTCGAGCACGGATTTATGGGCGTCGTTGACCACGGTGGTGGCCGTTCGCACGCTCATGCCTTCGTCGGCTTGGGTGCTGCATGCCGTCTGAAGCTTGGGCATCTTTTCGATTTCCACAAGGCACATGCGGCAATTGGCGTCCGGCTTCAATTTCGGGTGGTAGCAAAAATGCGGAATCATGACGCCGACACGCCGGGCCGCTTCGATCACGAGCGTCCCCTTGGGAACGCTGATCGGCGTCCCGTCGATCGTGAGGCGCACTGTTGATTTCGTGGTGTCAGGCATAGCCTTCGTTTTTCGTTAACCGTGAACCGTTAACCGCGGAATGCCGGCGATTCACGATTCACGTCTTGCTCCCACTGTCTCCGGCATGATGAGGTCGGCGGCTTCCGCTTCGCGGATTAGGGACACGTATTCTTCCCGCCAATACTTCAAGGTGCTCTGAATCGGGGCCACCTCCGCGTCGCCGAATGCGCAGACGGTGCGGCCGGCGATGTTCTTGCACAGATCCGACAAGGTTTCAAGGTCTTGCATACGCCCTCGTTTGGCCATAATGCGGCGCATCGTCTGAACGAGCCAGGAACTGCCTTCCCGGCACGGACTGCATTTCCCGCAGGACTCATGGTAGAAAAATTCCATGAGCCGAAGCGCTGCCCAGACCATACTAGTCCCTTCTTCCATCACGGTCACGCCGCCGGAGCCCAGCATCGATCCTGCCGCCGCGACCGATTCGAAGTCCAGTTTGACGTCGAGATGACTCGGCGTCAAAAACGGCGCCGAGGCTCCGCCGGGGATGAAGGCCTTGATCGGTTTATCCGAGCGCATCCCGCCGGCATGTTCATACACCAGTTCGCGGAACGTGACGCCCATGGGGACTTCGTAGTTGCCCGGCCGCTGTACATGGCCGCTGACACAAAAGACCCTGGTGCCGGTGCTCTTCGGCGGCGAGCCGATCGCTGCAAACCATTCAGCGCCTCGCGTGAGAATGTGCGGCAGATTGGCGAGCGTCTCGACGTTGTTCACCACGGTGGGTTTATTGTACAGACCGTGCGTAGCCGGAAACGGGGGCTTGATGCGGGGAAGGCCTCGTTTGCCTTCGAGCGATTCAAGAAGAGCCGTTTCCTCGCCGCAGATATAGGCGCCGGCGCCGCGATGCACCCACACATCCACATTGGTGCCTGTGCCCAGAATGCTTTTCCCGATATACCCGGCGGCGCGCGCTTCGCCGATCGCCCGCTCCAAAATCTTCGAGCCCAGGACCATTTCGCCGCGAATATAGATATAGGCGGATTCCGCGCCGATGGCATAACAGGCCAGGAGGATGCCTTCCAACACTTGATGGGGGTCTCGCTCCATCAGCTGGCGATCTTTGAACGTTCCGGGTTCGCTTTCGTCGGCGTTGCAGCAGAGATAGCGGGGGCCTTGATAGTCTTTCGGCAGAAATCCCCACTTCACGCCGGTCGGAAACCCGGCGCCGCCTCGGCCGCGCAGACCAGATTTTCGGACTGCGGCGGTGACATCCGCCGGGGCGGTCTTGCCGAGCGTTGCGCGCAGAGCCTGATAGCCTCCGGTCGCTTCATACTCGGCCAGCGAGCCTGTATAACCAGGTTGCGACATATTTTTGAGCAGAAGCAGTTCGTGTTTCGGCATAGCGTCAGCGTGAAACGTAAAAGGTGAAAAGTGAAAGGTTGGAAGAGAGTCGCACTCTGGTTCGTCTCACGTTTTACTTCTCACCTTTCACGGCTACAGGCAAGGGCCACATGTACGGGCCGCTCTTCAAATCGCTAGTTCCCGTGGTCCTGAGGTCCCCAAGAATCTTTTCCACTTTCTGTTCAGTCAGCTGCTCATAATAGTCGTCATTGATCTGCATCATCGGGGCGGTTCCGCAGGAGGCCAAGCATTCCACCGCGCTGAGGGTAAAGAGCCCGTCGGGTGTCGACTCTCCGGGCGCGATGCCCAGTTTCGTCTTGATCCATCCGATTACAGTGTCTGAGCCGGCCAATGCGCACATGAGCGACTTGCATACTTGCATGTGGAATTTCCCGACCGGTTTCAGGTTGAGCACCGTGTAAAACGTGACGGTTTCGTACACTTGCGGCGGCGTCAGCTTCAGCAGCTGCGCGATTTCCTTCATGGCCGCCTCAGTGACATAGCCCTGCTCCCGCTGCGCCAGGTAGAGGAGGGGAATCAGCGCCGAGCGCTTGACCGGGTACCGGCTCAGAATCTCGTCGATTTCCTTTCCGTATTTGTCCGTCAGCACAGTTCCTCCGCACATTCCTTTATCGAGGCGGTGGCCAGGCTATTCCAAACTGCGCGCATCGACCGAGCACATTCCGATTGTGCGCGGGCAGCGAGCACGGGAACATCCTGGCCGTCACGCCTCATCTATCACACTCCCCCATCACCACGTCGTACGTCCCGAAGATCGTAATGACGTCCGAAATCAGGTAGCCGCGCGCCATGTGATCGAACGCGCCCATATGGACGAACGAGGGCGAGCGGATCTTCAGCCGATAGGGGCGGGGACTCCCGTCGCTGATGATGAAGAAGCCCAATTCGCCCTTCGGCGCTTCGGTGGCGCAGTAGGTCTCGGCTTTGGGCGGCTTGAATCCCTGGGTGAAGATGATGAAGTGGTGGATCAAGCTCTCCATGTCGCGCATGACGTTCTGCTTGGGCGGTGGAATGTATTGCGGGATGTCCGCGATGATCGGGCCTTGCGGCAACTGATCGAGACATTGCGCGATGATGCGGGCACTCTGCCGCATTTCTTCCATCCGGACCCAGTAGCGGTCGTAGGTGTCGCCGTTTTTTCCGACCGGCACTTCCCAGTCCACTTTATCGTAGACGCCGTAGGGCTCCATCTTGCGGACGTCGTAGGCCACGCCGGAGCCGCGCAGCGTCGGGCCGGTCAAGCCGAAGTTGATGGCGTCCTCGCCGGAAATCACCGCGATATGCTTTGTCCGTCCGATCCAAATCCGGTTGGAAGCGATCAGCGTGTCGTACTCGCTGACTTTTTGCGGGAAGGTATCCAAGAACGCTTTGAGCCGATCCACCAGCTCAGGCGTAAAGTCGCTGTCCACGCCGCCGATCCGGTAGTAATTCAGCGTCAGCCGGGCCCCGCAGAGCTGCTCGAACATGTCGAGCAGCGTTTCCCGCTCGCGGAACGTCCAGAAGAACACGGTCATCGCGCCGATATCCAACGTCTGCGTGCCCAGCCAGAAGAGGTGTCCGAGGATGCGCTGCATCTCGGCGACAATGGTTCGGATATATTCGGCGCGTTCGGGCACTGTGATGCAGAGGAGCTTCTCGACGGCGCGCACATAGGCATAGTTGTTGGCCATGGCGCATACGTAATCCAGCCGGTCGGTATGCGGAATAATCTGCATGTAGGCCAGGCCCTCGGCCAGCTTCTCGACGCCGCGATGCAAGTACCCCAGATCCGGCGTGGCCTTCACGATCCGTTCGCCGTCGAGCTCGAGTACGACGCGCAGCACACCGTGTGTGCTCGGATGTTGCGGTCCCAGGTTCAATAGCAATTCTTCCTGGCGCCGCGATCCGGACGCCCGTGGTTCCGATAAATACGGTTTCTTCTGCGCCTCGGTAAACTCGCCGCCGATCTGTTCGGCCGGCGGTTCATCGAGGCGTGGAATAAAGTCGAACTGGCTGCGCCAGCCTCGGCCTTCGGTCGGGAAATCTTTCCGCAGCGGGTACCCCTCCGCAAAGTCTTCCGGCAGGAGGATGCGGCGCAGGTCCGGATGGCCGGTAAACTGAATGCCCATCATGTCGTAGACTTCGCGCTCCAGAAACTCCGCTCCCCGCCAGATACTCGTGACGGAGTCGATAGCCGGATTGTCTTCCGTCACGCGCGCTTTCAGGCGAATGCGCCGGCTGTACGGCAGCGACAGCAGTTGGTAGATGATCTCGAACCGCTCCTGGCTGTCAGGGTAATCCGCCGAGCAGATGTCGGTAATGTGGTCGAAGCAGGCTTCTGGCGAGTCGTGCAAAAACCGCGCGACCTCCAGAATTTTGGCCGCCGCCACATGGACGGTGACCTCCGCGCGGGCCGTGTCGACATCGGCTGACCGTACCGCCTCCGGGAAGGTTTTCAACAATGTTTCAACCAGGGTTTGCATAATCTCACACTGCGAAAATCGCGGGACTTGCGAGAAAGGCACGAATGGTCGGTCGCGCGTTTCGCGGGCTATTTCACGAACACTTTCTCCCGCTGAATCTTTTCTTGCAGCTTCAAGAGCCCGTCTAGCAACGCCTCGGGCCGTGGCGGACAGCCGGGCACGTACACGTCCACTGGCACGATTTGATCGACGCCCTGCACGACCGCATAGCTGTTGTAGTGGTTGCCGGAGGTCGCGCATGAGCCCATCGAAATCACGTAGCGCGGCTCCGCCATCTGGTCGTAGATCCGCCGGATCACCGGCGCCATCTTGCGTGAGACCGTTCCGGCCACGATCATGAGATCGGACTGCCTGGGTGAGGCGCGAAACACGCCCGCGCCGAACCGGTCGAGGTCGTAACGCGAGGACACGCTGGCGATCATCTCGATCGCGCAGCAGGCGAGCCCGAAGGTCATCGGCCACAGAGCCGACTTCCTGGCCCAGCTCACGACGGCATCCAGATTCGTCGTGATGATATTGGCGTCAAATCGCCGCTCTAATAAACTCACGTTCTGTTGTTCCCCTTACTCACAGAAGGGCGGTGGGGATGTCCTTTACTGCGCGTCCTTCTCACCCACCCATCCCAGGTCGCTGGAAGCGACCTCTTTGCCCAAGCGAGCGCCGCCCTTGTGCCCTTTATCATCGATCTTGTGTGCGCGGTGGGCGAGCACGAAGGACATTCCCACCGCTCTTCAATCCCACTCCAACGCCCCTTTCATCCAGGCGTACCAGAAGCCCACAACGAGAATGGCGATGAACATGCCCATCTCGACTAACCCAACCAGCCCGAGCTTTCTGAACGCAACCGCCCAGGGAAACAAGAAGACAATTTCGATATCAAAGATCACGAACAGCATCGCGACGATGTAATACCGCATCGGGAACTGGACGCGCGCATCTTGAAACAGCGGGCTTCCGCTTTCATAGGGGGCCATCTTCGCCCGATAGGGACGGTTGGGACGGACCATTTGCCCGAGGAACATCACAACGGTGAAGAATGCAACGGCGACGCCGATAAAAATCAAAACCGGGATATAGTTGGCTGGAACGGGTAAGTCACTCATGCGGGCCTCGTGAAGCGTGAAGCGTGAAGCGTAAAACGTGATTGGAACGCAGAGGACTCATAAATCAAGACTCCGTCACACAGATGCACGCGTCGCGAGCGCCTCGATGAAAAATGGCTTATATTTCAATCCGTCGAGCTGCGGTCGCTCAATGCCTTTATGCTGGGCCAGCACTTTGAACGTCCCGCCCATGCCGTTCGGTTTCAACAGGTGAATGGCCGCGCGGAACTCCGGGCTCTCCGGTTCCAGCGACGCGATCAGCTGTTCCACACCGAGTCCCATCAGAAAACTCAGTTGGTTCGTGAACCCCGTGACCTGAAGGCCGTGCGTGTCGCCCGCCGCCGCCAGGCTCGAAAAATCAACATGGGCGGTCATATCTTGTTCGCCGACATGCGTAAAGGGGTCCTCATGGGCTGACTGTTTGAAGTAGCAGAGGAACGTGCCATTCTTCCGGTCGGATCGATAAAGGTCCTGCGCGGTATGGCCGTAATCGATCGTGAGGACCACTCCACGAGTCAGGCAGCGGGCCACCTGCTTCATCCAGTTCACGGCCTCCAGATTGATCTCGGTTCGATAGCCGTCCGGCCAGTCAGCATCCAAACTATCTACATAGTGAACCAGCGCGGCCGTTGACAGCGGCTTCAGGCATTCCACAAATCGTCCTTCTTGCCGGTCTACCCAGAGCTCTTCGATTCGTCCGTCCGTGACTTGAATGCGGTGAACCGGAAAGGCGTCGATCAATTCATTGCTCAAAAACAGGCCGGTCACACTATCCGGCGCCACCTCGTCAAGGTCGTCCACCCAGGAGACCAAGCCGGGCCGGTTGAGCCATTGGGCCAAGTTTTGGCGCTGCCTTTCGCGCATAGCGGGACTACGGTCGATCAGGATGTACCGAAGACGCCGGCAGAATGAGCTGGAGTCAGGCCGGCAGGCAGACAGGAAATGCTTGGCGAGCAAGCCCTTGCCGGGCCCCATCTCGACGACGGTAAATGGATCGGGTTGACCGAGCAGCCGGTCGATCTGTTCCGCTTGTCTGGCCAGCGCCTGTCCAAGAGTGGGATGGACATCGGAACTGGTATAGAAATCACCGGCCCAGCCGATCTGTTCTGTCCCGGCCTCCGGTATGCGACTGTAGTAGCCGAACTGTGGATGGTAGAGGGCTAGTTCCATGAAACGGACGAAGGGAATTGGACCTGACCTCTCGATCTCAGAGGCAATGGTGGCCACGAGTTCAGGGTGCCCTGTCGTCACAAGAAACTCCCTTCCGACCGTGAATCCTGGAAAAAGTGACACCCCTACCTCATGGGTACGCTCCACCCATCGATAGGGGCCAAAAGTGCCGTAGGGTAGCCTTTGACGGGGATCTAAGTCAAGGAGAAGTCAGGAGGAATCTTCTTTTTTCAACCAGAACAGAATGCAGGTTATGCTGCTCGTTCGTCAGCCTTGCCAGGTGCATTGAGAAGCTGGTTGATACTTTCAACGAGCCGCGCAGGAGAGAAGGGCTTTCGGAGAAATAGGGCTTGATTCTTGGCAAAGCTGTTGATGACGTCGGCGGCATCGGGATGGCCGGACATGACAATGATCTTGATCTCAGGCCGTTCGAGCAACAGCCGTCGGGCCAGCTCGTCTCCGCTCAGATCCGGCATTCTCCAATCCGTGATGAGCACGTCGATCGGAGTCGGGAAATCCGCGCTGATCTTGCTTGCTTCGGAGCTGGAATTGGCCTGGAGCACACAATAGCCTCGGTGGGTCAAGTCCATTTCGAAGAGCACGGTGATGGCCGACTCGTCGTCGGCCAATAGAACGGTCGTTTTTCTCGCAGAGGAGGAGTCGGGCGTCATGATGTGAGGTATCTTACCCCAGAGGCGCCGATCGGCCTAGCGAAAATGTATTTGGTGAGAGACCTATTGGGAAGGCCGGTCCACGTGCTGATGTGCTGTGCCAGGGAATGGAGTTGCGAGTTTCTGGTTTCACGTTTCGTGACGACCCGTTATGAATACTGCAAGGCCCATTCTTTTTTCTCCTTGTCGGTCATGGGGGCCGGAGCTTCGGGGTTCGACGTGGCGTCTGCCATCATTTTCTTCTCTTTCCATCCCGGCTCGGCTGGAAGGGATGTGGGCTGAGGCGTTCGACGTGGCGTCTACCACGGTCAAAAACGCGTGAGGATCCACGCACGGCGGCATTGGGTCTGATGGACGAAAATTTAAGGGAGTGCGTGGGAATGTGATGGGAGGTTAGAAGCCGTGGACATCCATTGCATCACGTCGGCGCCGAAGGTCCACGCCCTTCGTCAGCCGAACCTCTCCCTCACGCCCCGTGGCACTTCTTATATTTCTTCCCGCTTCCACAGGGGCAGGGATCGTTGCGGCCGACCTTGTCGTCGGACCGGTGCACGGGGGTTTGCGCCGCAACCGGTTCTTCACCGCGGTTCAAGGTGAGTTTCGGTTGAGGGTGTGAAATGACGGGAGGTGTGGGAGGGGCTGCCCCTTCGCCCTCCTGGCGCACCGCCTGCACATGGAACAGCCGGTCCAGCGTATCGGATTTGATCCGTTCCATCATGCCGGCAAAGAGATCGAAGCCTTCGCGTTTATACTCGATCAGCGGGTCCTTTTGTCCGTAGCCGCGCAGGCCGATTCCATCGCGCAGATGATCCATGCCGAGCAAGTGATCCTTCCAGTGATGGTCGATGACCTGGAGCATGAAGGTTTTTTCCAGGAACCGCATCAACTCCGGTCCCAGTTCCTGTTCTCGCCGCGCATAGGCCTCTCGAACCTGGGTCTGCATGTGTTCCACCAGCGCGTCGCGCCCCAGATCTCGGAGCGACTCTCCGCTATCCTGTTTGTCTTGGTTGATGTCGAGGCCGAACTGGCCGTGCATCATGTCTGTCAGGCCCTTGATGTCCCATTCCTCAGGGTACTGCTCAGCCGGGCAATAGACGTTCAAGGACGATTCCACCACTCCCGCCATCATATCGTGGAGGTCTGCCGTGAGGTTCTCTCCGCTCAACACCGCCCGGCGGTGGCGGTAGATCACCTCGCGCTGTTTGTTCATGACGTCGTCGTACTCGAGCAGCTGTTTGCGGATTTCAAAATTGTGCGCTTCGACCTTCTTCTGCGCGTTGGCGATCGCGCGCGTGACCATTCCGTGCTCGATGGGGACGCCTTCTTCCATGCCGAGCTTCAGCATCATTTGTGAGACCCGTTCCGAGGCGAAGATGCGCATCAGATCGTCTTGCAACGACAGGTAGAAGCGGGACGTGCCCGGATCGCCCTGGCGGCCGGATCGGCCGCGAAGCTGGTTGTCGATCCGGCGGCTTTCGTGCCGCTCCGTGCCCAGGATATGCAACCCGCCGAGTGCCATGACGTCCTGCTTGTCCTTTTCGCAGTCGCTCCGGATCTCTTCATAGAGCGCCAGCTTGCGGGCATCCGGCAGGCTTTCATCCCGATAGAGCATCTGCTTGTACATGAAGTCAGCATTGCCGCCCAACAGAATGTCGGTGCCGCGGCCCGCCATGTTCGTGGCGATGGTGACGCCGCCCTTGCGCCCAGCCTGCGCGACGATCTCGGCTTCCCGCTCATGCTGCTTGGCGTTGAGCACATTGTGTTTGATGCCGTTGCGGCTCAGCAGGCCGGCGAGCTTCTCGGACTTTTCGATCGAAATGGTGCCGACAAGCACCGGCTGCCCGCGTTCATGGCATTCTTTGATTTCTTCGACGATGGCCGCGAACTTTTCCTTCTCCGTCCGATAGACCACGTCGGCGTAGTCCTGCCGGATCATCTTGCGGTTGGTCGGCACGACGTTCACGTCGAGGTTGTAGATCTTGGCGAACTCGGCGGCTTCGGTGTCCGCGGTGCCGGTCATGCCGCTGAGTTTTTTGTACATGCGGAAATAATTCTGGAAGGTGACGGACGCGAGGGTTTGATTCTCATTGGCGATCTTCACGCCTTCTTTGGCCTCGACGGCTTGATGCAGCCCGTCGCTCCACCGGCGGCCCGGCATCAGGCGTCCGGTAAATTCGTCCACGATAAGGACTTCACCGTCTTTGACGACGTAGTCCACGTCCCGTTTGTAGAGGGCATGGGCTTGCAGCGCCTTCACGACGTGGTGGACGAGGTCCATGTGGGCCGGATCGTACAGGTTGTCCACGCCGAGCAATTTTTCAACGCGCGTGTTGCCGTCTTCTGTGAGCGAGGCCGTCTTGGTTTTCTCTTCGATCGTATAGTCCTGCTCCGGTTTCAGCTGAGGAATGACCGAGTTGATCCGATAATAGAGGTCGGTGGTCTGATCCGTGGGGCCGGAAATGATCAGCGGCGTGCGGGCTTCGTCGATGAGAATGCTGTCCACCTCGTCCACGATGGCGAAATTCAGCTCGCGCTGGACGCATTGGCGCAAATCGTTGACCACCAGGTTGTCGCGCAGATAATCGAACCCGTATTCGTTGTTTGTGCCGTACGTGATATCCGCGCGATAGGCCTCCGGTCTGCTGCAGGGGCGGAGATGTTGCAGCCGCTTGTCCGAGGCTTCATAGGTCGGATCGAACATGAATGAGGCGTCGTGTTGAATGATGCCGGTGGACAGTCCCAGCGCGTGATACAGCTGGGCCATCCATTGCGCGTCGCGCTTGGCGAGATAATCGTTGACGGTGACGAGATGGGCGCCTTTGCCTTCGAGCGCATTCAAATAGATCGGTAGGGTCGCGACCAGCGTCTTTCCTTCGCCGGTTTTCATCTCGGCGATGCGGCCCTTGTTCAGGATCATGCCGCCGATGAGCTGCACATCGAAGTGCCGCATGTTGAGCACGCGGCGGGACATCTCCCGACAGACGGCGAAGGCTTCCGGAAGCACATCATCCAGGGTCGTCCCGGCCTCGATGCGTTTCCTGAATTCTTGGGTCTTGTCCGCGAGGGCCTCGTTAGAGAGCGGCGTCAGGCCGGATTCCAGGCTATTGATCAGCTCGACGATCGGAAGGAGCGCCTTGATTTCACGGTCGTTTTTGCTGCCGAAGATCAGATTGAGTACTTGAGTGACCATATCACCGCTATATAATGGTTGTGTCGTGTGGCAATGCTTCGATGGTACCGAAGCTAACCGCCGCAGTATACACAATCTTTTCGATGAATCCTATAATTAGCGCGAGCGCCGCTTGCGCACAGGCGGCTTGACAGACCTTGCCGTTGTCCACTAATATCCGGCCAATTTCGATTGGTTATCTTGTCAGGTCGTCTTCCGATGATCCACGCCGCACACAAATTCCTGTCGATCATCTTGGTGCTCTGTGTCCTGTCCGTCGGCGGACTCGCGCAGGCGCAGGCGGCTGAGCATGCGGGACATCATGCTCAGCATCAAGCGGCCACGCATGGCACGTTGCTCTGCTCCTGGATGTGCGCCGCAGGGACGGTCCTGGACAGCGCCGTTGTCCTGATTCCGACCGAACGCAGTTCAGTCGCTCTCGTCTCTCTTCCCCATTCTACAGATCCGTCAATTGAGCCGTGTCAGGTTGCTCCCAGCCGTGCCCCTCCCTCTTTCTCTCTGTAGTTGTTGCCGCTCATTGATCCAAGACCGCGCGCTTCCGTCTTCCATCGACTCCGGAAGAGGCGGGTGAGGATCAAGGAGGCCGAAACAATATCTTAGAGAGAAAGGTCTCGTATCATGATGGTAGGGAAACGGTTCCTCCTTGGATTGATTCTAGGCGTTGTCAGCACCTCTTTTTCATGGTTTAGCCTCCAGGCTGCCCATGCAGCCTGCGGGTCGGTGACCTGTTTCGTCGTTGTCGGCTCGCAGCAACAGGTGCCGCAAGCAGGCCTGCTCACGTTCAACACGATCTATAATTACACGCCCATGCGATTGCCGGATGGCACCAACGGGGTGATTCCGGCGATCGATCAGGCCGACCGGCGGCTGATCCTAGATCATCATCGGGAAATCAGGACGATCACGCAGACCGTGACCTTCGACCTGAACTACGGCATCACCGATCGCTTAGGCATTCAGGTCACGATTCCCTACCTGTGGCGGACGCACAAGCACCTTGATGGGTTGGGAGAGGCTGGTCCCAATGGCAACGGCGAGCTGGTACCGTTTCGAGACAATGGAGTCGGCGATGTGACCTTCACAGGGAAATACAACATTCTGCCGACTCTGCGGAGCATGATCGTCACAGGGTTTGGGGTTCAGGTGCCAACCGGTACAACGACGGCCAGAGACGATCATGGCGGGATCATGGAGTCTCCCGGCCAGCTGGGGCGAGGTCATGTAGGCCTCATCGGGTCGCTCTATCAAACCTATGAATTGATTCCTCAACGGCTCAACCAGTTTTTCTACGGCAGCTATCGCCATACCTTTCGTAATAACGATGGCTACCAATTCGGCGATGAATACAACCTCAGTCTCGGCGCCAGCGGAGTTCCGCTCGCAAGTACGCCCTGGCTCATGCTGACCGGGCAGTTTCACTGGCGCTACATGGTCCATGACAATATGAATGCGTCGCTCTGGCAGTCGGCGCCGGCTGGAAACGGTGGTGAGGTGGATCCGTTTGAGATCGATCCCCTGTTCGCGAACCGCCGTGTACCGAACACCGGTTCGACGTATTTCGCCTTTTCGCCGGGGTTTCAGATGAGTCTCGACGGAATCATCGATTCACCGTTGACGAAGATGTCGTCCGCTTATTTTTACGCACAGCTTCCGATCATGCGGGACTCCAACAACAACCTTGCGCAGGGAACCAGCTATATCTTTGGATTTACCAGATCGTTCCAGTTGACGCAGACCGGTTCATAGGAGCATCAAGCGACAGATGTGGAGGCAGCGATGAATAGGAAGAACAATTACAGCCAAGCCGTGATGGTACTGCTAGTGGCCATCTTCGCGGTGGCCGTCAGTGGCGGCCTCGCATGGAGCATGGGGTCGCGCGTCCCCGTGGTCGGCACGCCGGCTGAGGATTTTCGCTTGGTCGATTTGGAAGGCAAGCAGCAGAGCCTCAGCCAGTATCGAGGCAAGGTGGTGCTTGTAAACTTC
>JAOUEB010000243.1 GCA_029858925.1 Nitrospira sp. | reverse complement strand
GAAGCGGACTTCACGTGCGCATTGGCCACGACTTTGATTTTTTGTGTGACGTTATCGAAAATGAGCAGCGTCTCGGTCAACAGGAAGGCAAAGTCCGGCAGGTCAAGATGATCCTTCCTCCTGGAAGGAACGTCCTCGAATGTTTTCACCATGTCGTAACCCAGATATCCCACCGCCCCGCCCACGAAGCGAGGCAGGCCGGGCACGGTCACCGGACGGTAGCCCTCCATGAATTCCCGCACGCGATCCAGCGGGGCGCCGCGGCTGGGGATTCGGCGGCTGCGTGTTCCCTTTTTCACGCACAGGTCTCCACGGTCCTCCACCATGACGATGGGAGCCCCGCTTCCGAGAAAGGAGTAGCGCGCCCACTTCTCTCCTCCCTGAACGCTTTCCAACAAATAGGCCGATGGGCCGTGGTCAATCTTGGCAAAGGCCGAGACCGGCGTATCATGATCCGCCAGAATTTCACGGTACAACGGAATGAGGTTGCCCTCCTTCGTGTAGGACCGAAACTCGTCCAGGCTGAGTGAATACGCAGGCGCCGCCATTCCGCTCCGTTCGCTATTCCGCTCCCACGATGAGCTTTTGGCCCACCTCGATGATGTCATCGGGCAATTTGTTCATCTTCTTCAGCTTCTCGATCTCGATGCCGTATCGCCGGCTGATACGAAAGAGCGTCTCTCCTGGCTTCACAACATGCAGCGTCGCGCCGGACCTGACTCCAGGCCCCGATTCCAGCATCCCCCCCATATCCTTAATCGCCGGACTTTTCGAGGGTGGCCCCTCCAATCCCGCGATATCGCCAAGAATCTTGGTCGGCTGCTCGACCGGCTTTGGCTTGGCCACCGGATGGCTGCTCCTGCGCATATCTTCCATCGCTTTCCGTTCGAGCAACGTCGACTCCTTGATGGCCTCTGTCTCTTCCTGAAGGCGCGCCATGTGTTCGCGCACCGATTGTACCTGCCCGGATAGCTCTCGATTCCGAGCCTCGAATTCGGCCAACTCTTGCTTGGCTCTCTTGACCTCGCTGTCCAATTCAGCCGATCTCCGTTCCTCCTGCGCCAGCAATCGCTGGAAGTTCAGACTTCTCGTTTTTTCCGCGTTGTATTTCTCCTCCAATACGACGCATCCACTGAATAGCGAGCCACTGCAGATGATGAGCGCCACGGCCACCAGCTTCCTCGACGCTCGCCCGCCCACGTTCGATTCTTCCCTCTGCATACATTCCTCCTCTGACGCCCCCAGATGAATGGGCATCCACCTTGTCACTCTCGCCACCGCCTACGCGGCTGAACACGATACCCAGGCCCGCCGACAGGGGGAGCAAAGTTCAAGAGCGCCAACGCTCTTCCCTCTTCCAGGATTCCCAGAAGAGCGCTCGGGCCTTCGCTCAACTTCCTCATGCGCGGAGATAGTCAAGTTCCAACAGAACCAGCGCAGCCTCCAAACGCCGGCGCAGTCGAATGCCATCAAGCTCGTGGTCCTGCTGCATGCGGCCAATTTCATTCGCCACACTAGTCCAGTTGCTCTTCGAGAGCGGGTCTCGCAGTGAATCGAAATCCCTGTTCTGTGCGCCACGATTATACGCTAAGGACAGGAAGACTGTCTGGACGGCGGCCGGAGTGGTCGGCGCCTTCAACGAAGAGAACCGTTCGGATATGCCATGCCAATATGGCTGCGCCGCGTAGGGCATGATGGCATCTGCTTGATCCGAACTAATCCGAATACCTCGCAGAATAGGATCGTCGGCAAGGGCCTGCTTGGCACGTTCCCCTGTCATACCTAATACCTGTGTCAACGCCCGCTTCTGCTCGGGAAGGAGCAGTGGCGCATACAGACGCTCCACTAGCTTGGGATCGGCATTCCCGAGATCGACGCCAGGATCTAGCGTGACCCCGGACTTTCCGCCAGGCCAATAGGGACTTCCCCTGTGGCCTTCCTGCTCATGGACCCATTCCGGATCCCCGTGGAAGGCTGGAAGAAGAGTCGCAATGAGGCGTTCCCGTTCGCCAAGCTTTGACTCAAGGTATGGAGACAGCGCCTCCCACATCGGGTGATCCACGAGACCGGTTTTGCCAAGACTTGTCGCTTCCTGGAAATCCCGTACAACCGCTTCAGTATCCGATCCGAACTTTCCGTCAACACCGATCCGGTGGCCTGCTTGCGACAATCCCTCTTGCACATGCCGAACCACGGTCTGAAGCCATGCGCGTTCCCCAATGCCGTCGCCATATCGCAAGATAACGCGAATCATTCCATCATTCTTTAGTCACAACGCCATATGAATAAGATGGTCTACCGCCACACCATCCGCCTTCCAGCAGTCCTGGACTCTCCCCCCACTGGATGAGCGCCGCGAGTGTGGAAGGCGCACCTCGTGGCGATGCCCTCCCTTCCTTCCCTTCCCGCACTCAACAGGACGCTCGACAACCGAGTTCACCTGTCCTGTCACGGAAGTCACTCGGTCCAAGCATGCTGCCGATAGTCCATACACTTCTATTCAGGGTGTTTCGCAAGCTACCTAGGATGCTCCCTCTTGTCAAGGCACGAATCAAGCCAGGACCAGGCGCCCGGCCCTCCCTAATCAGCCCTCTACTGTTTTCCACGACAGAGCCTTCCTACAGTAAAAGGTCTCGGCATGCAGGCATGCATTTTACTGCCCTCCAGTTCGGCGGATTAGTTCGGAGTTTGCGTTCTGGGAAGATCGACCGCCAGACCGGGGAACTCTGCGCAGCGATTCGTACTACGCTCAATAAGCCGCATTGATCTCGGCATGATGTATATGGCACCATTTTGAGGCCTGTAATGTCTATACTATGTCCCCCGCTCTGGTTGACGGATTCGGCTATGAAAGAAGCACCGCTCTGGACTGTACTTCAGCGTTCTTGGCGCGCTGTCATGGCGCCGCGCAGAACGGAACCGCCTGTTCGATTGCAGACGGCCTCAGCCGAGGCCATGCTGCTCGACACAGCACTGCGGGCGCTAAGCAGCGATGACTTGTCGTCGCTCCTGCGGTCGGCCTGCCATCAACTGCGCATGTTTTCAGGCGCCGAATGCACGTCGATAGTCTTAGTCGATCCCGACCGCGGTGAAGGGTCGTGTCTAGTCGCGGCCGGCGACGGCTGGCCGAACACTGTCGTCGGCATGCGAATTGATCTACCGTTGCGCCCCGATGGAGAACGCGCGCTTCCTCCCTCGGATAAAGAGCCAACCTCCGCGGCATGGGTCGAACCGCCGCTCTACCGTCGGCACGGCTTATCCAGCGGCTTGTGGGTGCCCATCGAACATAATTACCGGACGGTCGGATGGATCACCGCCCATGTACGAGCGACCCATGTCTTGGACAGTGCATCAGAATCCGCGGCCACGACACTTGCCCGCATTGTCGGAGGCGCGTTGCGCCGAGACCGCACCGTGCGGGACTTGAGACAACAGGCCGCTCAGGCTTGCGCGCTCTGCCGACAGTTGCCGGTCTTGTGGATGAGCATCGACGGCCACTCTGGGACGCTTCTTGACTGCAATGCCGCTATCGGCAGTTGGCTCGGCCGTACAGCGATAGACTGCATCGGAAAACCGGCGGTTGATTTTTTTGAAACCGCAGACGCCGCGGCAACCCTTGCAGCGCTGTGCCGCCCTATGACCACCGG
>JAOUEB010000242.1 GCA_029858925.1 Nitrospira sp. | reverse complement strand
ATTCTTAAGCATACCTCGTGCCACTCGCACGAAGGTTCACCAGAAGAAAAGTTGAACCAATGTGCTGCCACATCACGGCATGCCGCCGATGATTTCCCGATAATAGTCTTCAAGCATCGCCGCGCGGGCCGATTCAACGATCACGAGCTGCCGCTGGTCGAATGTATTGGCGCAGTAGAGATACTGCATCCTATTGGATGTCCCCAGCTCGACATGAACTTGCCGTCCATCCGATTGCTGCCGTGTCGTTTCTTGTGTCACGTCCCGATCTGGCAATCGCTCCCACGCCGCTTGCGCCGAAGGCCAATGATTTTCATAGAGGGGCCTGTCGGAATCAGTCGGCGCCTTAAGGATGACATTCCGATCGAACACCGGACCTTTGTCCGGCTCCGGTGATTCATCCCATGGCAAGGCGGCCTCACTCCCCTTCTGCAATACATAAAAGGGCCCGTCATCTATTGTTTCCTCGATAAGCCGATACTGGATCGGTTCAGGCGGTTCAATCAACTGAAGCGCTCTTTCCGCTAACGCCCGCTGAAAGGGCACTCGCCTCGCCAGATGCCGCACCTTTTCGCACACAACCATACGGCCATGAGAGTCTCGTGCCGCCAGGAGCTGGTCCAGTCGCGCGCCGATTCCCGTTCGCCGCTCGAAGTCTGCTTGCCGCTCCGCATTACGAGTCCGCTCGAAGGTCCGCCAACTCTCACTGGGCATGCCGGGATCTTGTTCGGCCTGCGCCAGTGCATGGGTAGCGACGATGAGATCAAAACAACCTCGAAGCGGTTCACGCTCCACATCGAGACAGTCAAACCGAACATTGGCCAGACCCAGCTCGTTCGCTTTCTGCTGAGCGACCGCAATCGATGCCGACGATCGATCGACACCGACAAACTCTCGTTCAGGAAATCGACGGGCATAGAAGGTTGTGAGAATTCCGGCGCCGCAGCCAAAATCGAGAACACGCCTTGCGCCGCCCAAACGGGACGCCACACGCTTTCCGACCGCTTCAAAGTAGTCATACCGTTGGCTGTGGAGCACAGGAAGGATGGCAGGCCTGGCAGCCAGATCGTAGAACGCCACTTCGTCGCGGTGATCGCCGATCCGTTTCGCTTCAACTAATCGATTGAGATGATTCAGATCTTCCGGAGAGAGTTGTCGCCGCTGCCAGGCGAAGTAGTCGCGGTCGGACGTGAACCGCTTGAGACCCCACCGGTTCAGGTGCTCGTGCAGTGCAGTTCGTATCTCATCTGAGAAGGAGAGCATGTGGCATCTGTCTTGTCGCTCGTATCTCGTGAAGCGCAGGACAGGAGGAGCGGGGCTGCATTTTAGCTTGCGAGATACGAGATACACTTCACGAACGACGATTCACGGCCTTTTCAGCATGATCGCGTCAAAGTAGGTATCGGGAACAGGGTGCGGCAAGCGGAGTTGACCCGACCCGAACGCCACGTACTTCTCACACGTCAATTGTTCCAACCCAATCGGCCCCTTCGCATGGAGGCGCGAACCGCTGAGGCCGATATCGGGCCCCATCCCGTAGCTGTCCCCCGCGTTGAGCCGTGATGACGCATTGACGAACACCGCGCCGGCATCGACTTCGCGCGTGAAGCGCATCGCCGACTCATAGCGGGTCGTCGCGATAACAGCCGTAAGACAGGGGCCGTGTTCCGTGATATGCGCCAACGCTTCGTCCAAATTCTCCACCATTTTAACGGCCAGAACAGGCCCCTGAAACTGCGCGCGCCAATCGGCATCCGTCGCCGGAACGATGGACGTATGGCCCGTCATCGCCATCTGCCCCATCAGCGCGACCGTCTTCGGGCAGCCGCGCACTTCGATCTTGAATTGGTCCAGCAGCCGATTGATCAACGGGGGCAAGAACTGCCGCCCGATGACCTGCTGCACCAGCAAGGTATCCAGCGAGTTGGCCGCGCCGGACAGCTGGGCCTTGGAATTGATCACCAGGTTCTGCGCCATGGGAATATCGGTATCCCCATCGACGTAGAGCTGAGTGAGCCCCCCGTCGTGGCACAGCACCGGCATTTTCGCCTGCTCCATCACTGCTTTGCGGAGGCCGTCGCCGCCGCGTGGAATAACGGCATCCAGGATTTTTGCAGACCGCATCAACTCGACGGCGATTTCCTTCTCCGGGCGATCGATCAGAATCCATGCGCCTGCCGGCGCTCCGCTTTTTTCAACCGCTTCACGCAACCCTGCTTCAATGGCTTGGCTCGTCAAGTTCCACTCCGCCGCGCCACGGAAGATGCAGAGATTGCCCGACTTGAGACAGAGCGCGATCGACTCAATCATCACCAACGGGCTCAGCTCGGAAATCACCCCGATTACGCCGATGGGAACCCGCACCCGGCTCACTTGAAGCCCGTCCGGCCGTTCCCACCGAGCCGTCACGGCGCCGACCGGATCGGGCAACTCGGCAATGACGCGAAGCCGCTCAGCCGTCTCTTTGAGAGAGTCCGCCGTCATCCGCACGCGCGCAACGGCCGCTTTCATCCGGTCTTTTCTGACATCGGCTTCATGCGACTTCCCGACAGCGTCGACATCCTTGACATTAGCCGCCAAGATCGCGTCTGCATCGGCCTCCAGCCGGTCCGCCATCGCCCGTAGCGCCTTCTCCTTAGACGGCCCAGACACCAGCGCCAGCCGTCGCGCAACGCTCCGGCAGTCTTTCAACAGTTTGTCTAAATACAGCTTAACGGGCACTTCCTGCATTGACGTCATTCTCCATTCAACATTGTTCAATGAGCAGATATCTTTCGCAGCAGCGCGGCGACTATAGCACGCGATTTTTTCGGCAGTAAAGCCGACACGATTGGGAACATGCCCTGGGATACATGGGACTGACGCCCTTCCCCGCGTCCGCGCGTGGTGCTCGTCCCACTCCATCAGGGTCTTACTGAGTCTGCGTAATACAACGATGAAACGATCCCTGGAAACAGCACTTGGCGCTGGGTTGGAATCCTGGCAGACTATCGCATGAATCTGATCCAGCATCCCAAGATAAACAGGGATCTGGTGCGCAACCAGATAATACGCAGCTAGCCGCTTGGCCATTCTGTTCGTTTCGTATCGTGGACAAAGTGAACTGGAGGTATGCCATGCAGCACATCTCTCTCTATTTGGCTGCAGCCATGACGGCGCTTTGGGGTGTCGCTCATCTGTTTGCCACGAAGCGCGTGGTCGCTGGCTTCGGAGAAATCACGCCAGACAACCGACGGATCATCACGATGGAGTGGATCGTCGAGGGCGTTGCCCTTATATCTACGGCAACCTTCGTTGCTGCGGCAACGCTGGTTCAACCGGAAGCTGCCGTCTCTGCAGCAGTTTACGGGGTCGCCATCACCACGCTGGTCGTGCTGGCGGTGGTCTCCTTGTTCACTGGCTTTCGAATTGCCTTCCTGCCGTTTCGGCTATGTCCTTTCATATTTGGCGCATCTGCTTCGCTTATCGCCTGGGGTGCTTGGGCGTGAGCCTTAAGACGGCTTTGCAGTATCATGGCGAGCGACATGCGTTCGGATTTTGTATCGTGCATCCATCCAGTCATGAGCCTGCGCAGTCTATGCACACAACAAGACGTGCCCCAACTGATGATGGGGTTCCGATGAGACGCTATGAACATTCGATCTGTCACCCA
>JAOUEB010000241.1 GCA_029858925.1 Nitrospira sp. | reverse complement strand
AGCGAGCGGGAAGAGGCCCGCATGTCGACTGTTATCAACCTTCTCGGCATCGGACGGCCCAGTGTGGAAATCCTCATCGAGTATCTCGAAGACGACGACTGGCTGGTGCGCGAGGCCGCAGCCGACTTGCTGGGGAAAATTGCGGACGTACGCGCGGTGGAGCCGCTGATGAAGCGGCTGGAGCGCGACAAGGACACCGGCGTGAAGGAACTGGCGATCAAAGCGCTAGGATTGATCGGCGACGCCCGTCCGACCCGTCTCTATCTGGAAGCGCTCCCGATCCGTCCGCTGCGAGTCTATGCCATGGAGGCCCTGGCCAAGATTAAAGACGTGGAAGTCTTGCGCCCGCACAAAGAACTGTTCGATCGGCTGAGAACGGACCGCGATGGATTAGTGGCTTACAACTCGGCCCTGATCGCTGATAAACTCGACGCGTTGGCTGACTCGTCAACCCACACGCAGGAAGAGATGCAGGAACATGAGTAACGACACAGAGTCCGATCGGATCGATCAGCTCATTTCAGCCTTGCGCGACGACAACGACGCCTTACGGGACCATGCGATCGCGAGTCTCGGCCAAGCCGGCCCCGACGCCATTCCACGCCTCATCGGGCTGATGGCTGATGAAGACGCGATGATCCGTGAAGCCGCAACCAGCGCCGCCGTGCGGATTGGGCCATCGATCGTGGAGCCGATGATTGAGGCTTTGCGCGACGATGAGTGGGCCGTCAGAGAACAGGCGGCATCGGCGCTCGGCAAACTCCGAGACCCGCGCGCAGTCGATCCGCTGGTTGCCGCCCTCAAAGACAAGGACGGCGCGGTGCGAACGGCAGCCGTGTGGGCGTTGGAGCGAGTCGGCGATTCCCGCGCGGTTCCCGGATTGATCGACGCGCTTGCAGACGGCACCGTGCGTGAAGACGTGGCGCGCGTGCTCAAGAAAATCGGCGACGTCCGGGCGGTCGAAGCGCTGATCGACGGTCTGCTCGGCACAAACTGGATGGTGCGTCGCCATGCGGCGGAGGCGCTGGGGAAGATCGGCGATCAACGCGGAGTTGCCCCTCTGATCGATTGTTTGAAGGATGAGGACTGGCTGGTACGGCGCAACGCCGCCGAGTCGCTCGCTCGACTCGGCGCGAAAGAAGCGATTCAGCCATTGCTGCCGCTCCTGGACGATGAAAATACGATGGTGCAGGAAACGGTCGAAGCCGTGCTGGCCAGCCTCGGCTGGAAACCAAGCGCATAACGATTCACCCGATAGAGATAAAGGAATATGGCCATGGCAGACGATGCTCCGGTGAAATTGATTCAAATCGGCCTCAAGGGCGGAGAGAAGCAGGACGGATTCAACCTCGTCACCGAACGGGTGGTGTCGGTCAACCCGGAGGCCAAGCAGCTTGAAGTGGAACTCCTCGCCTACGACGGGAAGACAGTCGTGTTGGACGTGGCGGAGGAAGCGCTGGATGATCTGAAGAAGCTCAAGGCCGGAGACGGCGCGACAATCCGTGTCGTGGAAGAAGGCGGAAAACGGGTCGCCAAAAGTTTCAGAATTCGCGCCAAAGACCCGAACGCAGCCAAGGCCGATGCCATGTTGCTGGACCTCAAGGACCCGCATTGGCTGAATCGCAAGTATGCGGCGGAGGTCCTGGGCGAGCTGAAAGATCAGCGGGCCGTCGATCCATTAGTGTCTGCACTGACCGACGATGTGGGCGATGTCCGGCAGCGCGCCTACGATTCCCTCATAAAGCTCGGCGGCGTCTCCGTTCCTTCGCTCATTCCGCTGTTGGTATCCGAGGAGGATGAAATCCGCCAATCCGTGACGGAAATTATCAGAAAAATCGGCAAGCCTGCAGTCGAACCGCTGGCCACGGCGTTGACCGAAGCCGACGATCGACTGAAGACCAGGATTCTGAAAGTCTTGGACCGGATGGGGTACAAGCCGAAAACGAAGGTGGATGCGAGCGCCGAGCTGCCGAAGCTCACCTAGCCCGACTAAGAATGTTTAGGAATGTGTGCCCGGCGCCCTACTGATATGTAGGTAAATCCAGCCGCTGTGACCCCTTCGGGGTCATAGACGTTTCGCAAGTCGAGCAACACCGGCCTGCGCATCACTGCTTTCAATTTTTCGAACTCCAGGCTACGAAACAGATTCCACTCGGTCATGATGATCAGGGCATCCGTTCCTTCGGCTGCATGGTAGGCATCCCGGCAGGGTTGCAGGCCGGGAAGCATTCGGCACGCTTCCTCCAGCGCCTCCGGATCGTAGGCGCGGATGGCCGCGCCTTCCGCCAAGAGCTCCTGTCCGATCGCCAGCGCCGGCGCTTCCCGAAGATCATTGGTATTGGGCTTGAACGAAAGACCCAGCATCCCAAAGGTTTTCCCTTTCAGTCCTCCGACAGCCTCGCGGATCTTCGCAATCATTTGCTTCCGTTGGGCCTCGTTCACCCGCGAGGCGGCTAATGCGATTTGCATGGGATGGCCATGGCGCTCGCCCGTCTGAATGAGCGCGGCCAAGTCCTTGGGAAAACATGATCCGCCGAAACCCGGTCCTGCATGGAGAAATTTGGAGCCGATTCGATGGTCGAGCCCCATGCCTTTGGCCACCATTTGCACATTGGCGCCGACCCGCTCGCAAAGATTGGCAATCTCATTGATAAATGAAATTTTCGTCGCCAGAAAGGCATTCGCCGCGTACTTGATCAGTTCCGCCGTCGGCACGTCGGTCACCACGATCGGGGTCTCGATGAGATACAGGGGACGATAGAGATCCTTCATGATGGCGACGGCCTGGTCGCTGTCTGCGCCGATGACGACTCGATTCGGCCGCATGAAATCTTCGATGGCCGACCCTTCCCGGAGAAACTCAGGATTGGAGACCACGTCGAATCGGATGGGCTGTTTCTGCGTCTTTGTGATGGTCTCTCGAAGTTTTTCTCCCGTTCCCACGGGGACGGTGGACTTGGTCACAATGACTTTATAACTGGTCATGCTGCGGGCGATGCCCTTGCCGACTTCTTCGACGTAGGACAAATCCGCAGAGCCATCGCCTCTCGGCGGCGTCCCAACGGCAATGAAAATCACCAGCGCCTTATCGACTGCTTTGGCAATGTCGGTCGTGAAGCTCAACCGCCCTTCCCTGACCCCTTTGGCGACCAATTCCGCGATGCCCGGCTCAAAAAATGGAATCTCGCCCTTCTCGAGCTTCTCGATTCGTTTGGCGTCATTGTCCATACAGGTGACGTTGACCCCGAATTCGGCGAAGCAGGCCCCCGTGACAAGTCCGACATAGCCGGTTCCAATGACGCTGATATGCATGAGCGGATCTCCTCAAGTAGAATAGCGTAGCGTTGAGCAACGCGAGTATAGCAATGCGGATCAACGCAGGCAATCAACTCCTGCCTTTGGTCGCCCCCATCCCAACCGTGCGATCCTTCATTGACTCTCGGAAAAGTCGTTGAGTAGAATCCGGCTCCCTTTCAGGCATATTGGAGCAACCCACGAGAAAATGTTTCTCCACTGTCTCAATGTGAACACCCCTTCCACGCAATGACTCATCGCACGACACCCGTCTCCCGCTGGTTCCTTCTCCTGACCGCCCTGATAACAGGCGCGGTGGTGATGGCGCTCGAAATCCTGGGGAGCCGCCTCCTGGCGCCGG
>JAOUEB010000240.1 GCA_029858925.1 Nitrospira sp. | reverse complement strand
AGAGGGACAGAAGCTCTGCCCGGACTCGCTGACCGGCGTAGCACGGCAGCAGTGCCTGGCCCGTCATCTCAAGCAACTGTCTCCGCCGTGCAGGCACATCGTGCAGCAGCGGATGGCGCGGTAGGCCTCGTTTGTCGTATCTCGTGAAGCGTATCTCGTCCTTCGACTATGCTCAGGACGGTGAGCCTGTCCCTCGACTCAGATCGGGATCCTGAATTCATCGAAGGGTCGAACCGTATCTCGCAAACAAAAACGGGACATGCTTGCATTCCGTCCCGCGCTTCACGCTTCACGAGGCACACGTTTTCAGGCTGTATCAAGACGAACGGACAAGAATACTGTGGGTAACTATGCGCACGGCAATGGGATTATGCAGCCAGTCGTTCAATGATGGCGCGGAGTGCCTGGGCGAACTCGCCGGCGCTGCGGTAGCGATGGACGGGGTCTTTCTGCAACGCACAATCCAGGACTTCTTGAATGGCAGGAGGCAGATCGTGGCGAACCGCCGCTAAGCGCGGGGCCGGTGTATTGACGATGGCAAACAGCAAAGCGGATAGACTGTTTGCCGTGAAGGGCTGCTGGCCCGTCAACAGCTCGAACATCACGACGCCCAGCGAATATACATCGGAGCGCCCATCCACCTTTTTCCCGGCGATCTGTTCCGGCGACATGTAGGTGGGAGTGCCCAGCACGGTCTCGGTTTTGGTCCTCGACCACGACGCCATCGTGGCAATGCCGAAATCCATGACTTTCACGACATGGTCGGTGGTCAGCATGATATTGGCCGGTTTAATATCGCGATGCACGACACCCTGCCGATGGGCATAATCCATCGCATCGGCGACGGTGGCAAGAATCGGGATCAGTTTGTCCATAGGGATGAGATTCGGCGCGCGCGACCACTCTTTGAGCGTCGTACCCTGAAGCATCTCCATCGCGATGTAGACGAGATCGTCCTCTTCCCCGGCGTCATAAATCGTGACGATGTTTGGATGGGACAGACGTCCGGTGGACTCTGCTTCCCGGAAAAATCGAGTTTTGATTTCCTGCAACTTGTCCTCGGCATCGACTTGGTCAAGCCGTATTGTTTTGATGGCGACAAATCGCTGAATCGTGGGATCTTTCCCCAGGTAGACGACACCCATCGCTCCCCGGCCCAGTTCTTTGAGGACCTTGTATCGGCCAAGCGTGCTTGGCGGACCGTTGTGGGCGTTGAGAGCGACGGTGCCGGCTTCTGTCTCTCCGTTGAGTTCGTCCGGATGCGATTCCCTGCGTTCTTTGCCGGATGAGGCGGATTCTTCCCCGTCCGTTTCCGGCGCAGAAACGGAGAAAAACCGTTGCAGCGCGTCAAAATTCAATAACCACGCGGTGGTTACCCACAGGCCGGTTAACGTGATGCCCGCGGTGTATGCGAGGGCATAGCGCTGAGATCCGATGTGATCGATGAGCGAGAGCCCCGCCACGCGCAGCGTGTTGTCCGCTGCAATCAGCACGAGCAGAATGGTCAGTGGAAGGACGAGCTTTCGGATGAAGGAATACCCGCGTCCGTTGTCCGGCACCAGCCGGTACGCGCGGACCGACAGGAGGCAAAGAATCGTCAGCCCGCTTCCCTCCACGAGCAGGCGAATGGTTTGTGAGCCATTCAAGCCGAACGGCGTGAGCGGAACCGCCTGTGCGGCCGGTAGTTTGCTGAACACCGGACCGATCAGAAGGATGAGGAGGGCGGCGATGAGATATTGGAGCGTCCAGCTCGATGCGTTGATCATGGATGTGTGAGTTGCAAGGCTGGTCAAAGTCTAGCGGATAGCGGAGGAGAGTCAACGAATAGCAAGAAAGGTGCAAGAGGCTAGAGACGGCTGGCAGCAGCCTTCAGTTTGTCAAGAAGGGAGCCTGGAACGTGCAGCGCGCCTTTGCCGACGCCGACCTCAATGTCAGGTTTGGTAAGACCGTGGAAATCACTTCCACCCGTGATCAGCAAGTCCAGCTGTTTGGCCAGAGCCAAGTAGTCGCGTGTTTGCCTTGGGGTGTGCGTGCTGTAATGGACTTCCACCCCATCGAGACCCTCGGCTTTGAGTCGGCGGACCAGATCCGTCAACGTGCCTTCCGTGGTTTTGACCCAGGTCGGGTGGGCGAGGACCGGGATTCCCTTGGCCGCCCTGATCCACTGCATGGCTTCCGAAGGGGTCGGGAGTTCGCGCGGCACGTAGGCCGGACGGCCGTCGGCCAGCCATTGATCGAACGCTTCTTTCGCCGAGGCGACGACCCGTTTCTCCATCAAGACTCGCGCGATATGCGGCCGCCCCACAGAGTCCGTTCCGGCCAGCGCGCGGACCTCTTCATAGGTGATATCAATGCCTGCCGCCTGCAATCGCTCGATGATCTTCGGATTGCGGCGGTGGCGGCTTTCTCGGAGGAGCACAAGCCGCTCATTCAGTTGCGCGTCCTGGCAGTCGAGAAAATATCCAAGAATATGCAATTCCGAGTTCCCAAGGAGCGAGCTGATCTCGATGCCGGGGATGACGTCGATCCCGTGCTTCTGCCCGGCCACTGTGGCTTCAAGTACTCCCGTCGTAATGTCATGATCGGTGATGGCCAGGGCCGTGACGCCGGCCTTCTGCGCGAGATCGATGACTTCGGTCGGCGTGAAGCTTCCGTCTGAGTGGGTCGTGTGCAGATGGAGGTCCAAGCGGCTCATGCGGGCGCACCCGAACGCATCGGTTTGTGGGCCAGGAGTTGTGCGGTATAGGTAAGGTCCGAGGTCCGGCCCTTTGCATGGCCGCCTTCGTCATAGTGGAGAACTTGGAGACCGGACGTGAGGCGCAGGAGTTCGTTGGGCGCCAGACAAAACTCCCAGCGCTTCGGGTGTTGGTGGTGAAAGTAGTTGTCGATGGTAAATGTTTCATAGGCCAGGAAGCCGCCTGGTTTGAGCGCCTCGATGAGAGAGGGGAACAACGACCGATAGAGGTAGAAGAAGACGACGATGACATCGTAGATCTCTTTCCCAAGGCCTGGGTCATAGGGCGCTGGTTGTTCGAGGTCGATCTCCCGAGTCGTGATATCGGTGAGCGCACGGGCCCGTGCTGTCTCCGCGAGTTGACCCAGAGCTTTGGTGTCGCGGTCGATGGCGTCGACACGATAGCCGTGTGACGCAAGGAACAGCGAGTGGCGGCCATGTCCGGCTGCCACGTCGAGAGCCTTGCCTTTGGGAAACCGGTGCAGTTGCTCGACAAGAAATCGGGAGGGGGCAGGGTCCATGCGCTGGATTTGCTGCGCCAGCTTTGTTCGTTCGACGGTCACTCCAACGGAGCTGGTGACGGCAGTGATCGGAGGGTGGAGCTTTCGCACCCAGAGCGTGACGTGCTCAATGGGAAATTCGTCGAAGAGCATCGTGAGGATCCGTTCAGCCAGGGTTTCCAAGAGACAGGAGTCCTGAGCCGTTCCTACCTCCACCACGCGCTGCGCGACTCTGGCATAGTCGATGGTGTGGGCCAGATCGTCCGAGATTCCGGCAGGCCCCAGGTGACAGGTCAAATTGAGATCGACGGCCAGGGGTTGCGGCTTGGCCCGTTCTTCCGGCGTCACGCCGCAGCGTCCGCGAAATTCCAATCGTTCGATGACGATGTGATCCGGCATGCGGGCATTGTCGAGGAGCGGACTT
>JAOUEB010000239.1 GCA_029858925.1 Nitrospira sp. | reverse complement strand
GTTCGGCGTTGGTGACGAAGTACGGAGAGATGTAGCCGCGATCGAACTGCATGCCCTCGACGACATCGAGCGAGGTGGTCATCGACTTGGCTTCTTCGACCGTGATCACCCCGTCCTTGCCGACCTTTTCCATGGCTTCTGCAATCAGATCGCCGATGGTCTTGTCGTTGTTGGCTGAGATCGTTCCGACTTGCGAGATCTCGGTCTTGTTTTGACAGGGCTTGCTGAGCTTCTTGAGCTCGGCGATGACGGCTTCGACGCCTTTGTCGATCCCGCGTTTGATTTCCATCGGGTTCGCGCCGGCTGTAATATTCTTGACACCTTCGCGATAAATGGCCTGGGCCAGCACCGTGGCGGTTGTGGTGCCGTCGCCCGCAATGTCGCTGGTTTTGCTGGCCACTTCCCGTACCAATTGGGCGCCCATGTTCTCGTAGGGGTTCTTGAGTTCGACTTCCTTGGCCACAGTGACGCCGTCCTTCGTAATCGTCGGCGCGCCGAACTTCTTGTCGAGAATCGCATTCCGGCCCTTCGGGCCGAGTGTTGCCTTTACGGCGTCTGCGAGCTGGTTCACCCCTCTTAGGATGGACGCGCGCGCTGTGTCACCGTACAAGAGTTGCTTTGCCATATGATTCCTCCGTTTAAGTTGTGTCGATGTAGTTAGTAAAGCCGAAGAGTCACGGTGTCACTTAAGGGAGCGTTACGCCGTGAAGATCCCCAGGATGTCTTCTTCCTTGAGGATCAAGCACTCTTCGTCTTCGATGCGGAGCTTGCTTCCCGAGTACTTGTCGAACAACACCTGGTCGCCGACCTTGACGTTCTCGACCTTCTTGCCGACCGCTTGTACGACACCCCGCTGAGGCTTCTCTTTTGCCGAGTCCGGCACATAAATCCCGCCGGCGGTCCGCTCCAGTTCCTCGGTATAGGTGACGAACACCCGCTCACCGAGCGGCTGGAATCCCTTGGCAATGTTCTTCTTTTCCTTCTCAGCTGTGCTCATAACAGAACCTCCTCCTGATGAAAGTTAACTCGTCATAGTGAACGATGTGGATGGGCTTGTACTCGATTGCGCCGACGATGGCGCACTCGAATGGACAGAAACCCTACACGACTTGGACGGAGAGATAGCTCAGAGTCGATCCAAGTCAAGGGGGCCACTGAGGATTTTCTCTTGCCTCCCACTTCTTTCTACGGAGCTTGGTATCTTAACCCATTGAGAATTCGGTATTCCAGACCTATTTTCACGATACGCACAGATGGAAGTGAAGAAGAGGGCTACGTCCGCAACCTGTCGAAATCTTTGATGTCCTTTTTAATATAGTCACGCAGCCGCTTGATGATGCGAGCCTCCAGCTGGCGGGTCCGCTCTTTGGTAATGCCGTATTTGCCTCCAAGCTCGTCCAATGTCAGTGGATTTTCAGAGAGGATGCGATTTCTGAGAATGTCTTCGTCCCGTTCGTCCAACGTGGGGATGAATTCCGTCAGTTTCGCGCGAAAGAGTGTGCGCAACTGGTCGTCGGCAAGCTGTTCGTCCGCCGGTTTCTGTTGTGACGGGATAATGTCGAGCAGGCTGCCGTCTTGGTTCTCGCCGATCGGTTGATCCAGCGACAGTTCCCAGTTGCCCAGACGCGCATCCATCTCGATGACGTCGCGTTCACGGACGTTCAAGCGGTCCGCGAGCAATTTGGTATCGGGGGCGAATCCTTCCCGTTCAAGCTTGGCCTTTTCTTTTTTTAAATTGTAGAACAGCTTCCGTTGATCCTGGGTCGTTCCGATCTTCACGAGGCGATAGGTATTGAGCAGATAACGCAGGATGTAGGCTCTTGACCACCAGGCGGCATAGGCGTAGAAACGGACGTTCTTCCCCGGATCGAATTTCTTGATCGCCTGCATCAGGCCGACGTTGCCCTCTTGAATCAAATCCATATGGTCGGCGCCGGTATGGAGATATTCCGACGCGATTGCGACCGAGACGCGCAGATTGGCCATGATGAGCTTGACCGCCGCTTCGCGGTTGCCGTGCGCGTGGTATTCTTGGAAGAGCCGAAGCTCTTCTTCTTTGGAAAGATAGGGATAGCGGCGGATTTCAGCGAGATACTGCTGCAGCGCTGTGACCGGCACCACGGCTGTTGTGCCGGCCGGAGCGCTGGGGCCTGGGTCCGGCGCGGGGCTGAGCTCCAAGCCGGGGGGAAGGTCGTTCAGCTCCTCGTCCGAGGGTCCCAAGACTTCCGGCTCAAGGACGTGATCCTCTGGGTCATCGCCGTGTGTGGCCATATGAATGGCAAACTATAACAGAACCTCGGCTCGTGACAATGGCCAATGGTCAATGGTAGATTGCCATCGCGCCGACCGTTCATCCATTTCATCATCCCACTCATCCAGCGATGACTACGCCGTTTAACAATATCGAAAGCGCGATTCGGGACATCAAGAAGGGCAAGTGCATCATCCTGGTGGACGACGAGGACCGGGAGAATGAAGGCGACCTTGTCATTGCGGCTGAGAAAGTCACCCCGCAGGCCGTCAATTTCATGGCCAAACATGCGCGCGGGCTGATTTGTCTGGCGCTCACCCCGGAGCGAGTTGAGGAGCTGCAACTCCCTCAGCAGGCCGTCGAGAACACGGCGACATTCGGGACCGCCTTTACGGTGTCGATCGACGCCCGCAAGGATATTACAACTGGAATCTCCGCTGCCGACCGCGCCACCACCATTCATGTCGCAATCGATCCGAAGTCCAAGCCCAGCGACCTGGCGAGACCCGGCCATATCTTTCCCTTGAAGGCGCAGCGTGGCGGCGTGTTGAAGCGCGCCGGCCAGACGGAAGGCTCCGTCGATCTGGCGCGGTTGGCCGGATTGTATCCCGCCGGGGTGATCTGCGAGATCATGAACGAAGACGGCACGATGGCGCGCGTGCCGGAGTTGACCAAATTTGCCAGGACGCACAAACTGACAATGGTGACAGTGAAGGCGCTGATCGAACACCGCATGCGCCGGGAAACCTTTGTCCGGCGAATGGCGAGCGCCAAGTTGCCCACGATGTTCGGCGAGTTCGAAGCGGTCGCCTTCGAGAACCAAATCGATGGGATTACCCATATCGCGCTGGTGAAGGGGCCGGTAGATACCGGTGAGCCGACGCTGGTGCGGGTGCATTCCGGCTGTCTGACTGCCGATGCGCTGGGCTCTCTTCGTTGCGATTGCCGCGATCAGCTCCATGCGGCGATGGAAGTGATCCAAAAAGCCGGCAGCGGGGTGCTGCTCTATCTCAATCAGGAAGGGCGCGGGATCGGGCTGCTCAACAAGATCAAGGCCTATGGGCTCCAAGACAAGGGGAGCGATACGGTCGAGGCCAATCTGAAACTCGGATTCAAGGCCGATCTGAGGGACTATGGAGTGGGCGCGCAGATTTTGGCCGATCTCGGGCTCCAGCAGATTAAGCTGATCACCAACAACCCGCGCAAGATCGTCGGGATCGAAGGCTATGGATTGAAGGTTGTCGAGCGGGTATCGATCGAGATCGCGCCGCGCGCGGCGAACGTGCGCTACCTCCGTACCAAGAAAAATAAGATGGGGCACATTCTTAAGAAAGTGTAATGTCGAACGTTTTCAAGTCGAAAGAGACTTGATGGCTTTATGACGCGCGACTTGAGGATGGCGTTGAGATGAAACTTCGGCAGCGTTCGCGCAAGGCA
>JAOUEB010000238.1 GCA_029858925.1 Nitrospira sp. | reverse complement strand
TTCCGGCACCGGAACCCCCAGTGCCGCCGCCACCAAAAGATACCGATCGACCGCGTGCATCTCTGGAGTCGGCACCTCCACCCTCTTGGTGTAGAACCAGGGGCTCCCTTCTCTCCCATTGGCGAATCCAATACGCAGGGGCGCGCCGGACACCCTCGCAAGGACTCCGCTGCGAAACAGTCCCTGCAAATCGATGGCGAGATCGAATTCCTCGGCCCGCAATGCCCACGCCTGCTCAATCCAACTCCCCACCGTCCCCTCAACCGGCCACACACGATCCACCCCCTCGGCTCGCTCGACCAGTTCAGCCCACTGCCGTTTGACCACCCAGGTGAGATGCGCGCCAGGCCACTGTGCCTTGATGGCCGCTACGACCGGAAGCGCATGCACGATATCGCCGAGAGAACTTGGTTTGATCAGAAGAATGCGGCTGTGATTCAGCGAGGAGGAGACAGACTCAATCGGAAGCACATCTGCGAATTGCACCGGACACCCTTCCCAGCGAAACAACCTATATCACAGCGAGACGGAGAGCAGAGGCATCCTCATAACGCGCGCGCAATCCACATCTACCTATCTCTTTGCCACCGCATGGGTCTGCAACAGCGAGGCATACAGGCTGTCCAACAGCGCTTTCCCATTTTTGGCGCCTCCCGTTTCGCGCCGCTCGGCCAGCGATCGGCAGAGGCGTTGCCACGCCCGCATATAGGGCAGCGGCGTCAAATGGCGGCGGAGGTTGCTGTGCCCAAGCACGATCCTGGATACCCATTCGTAATTGCCAGGGATCACGGACTCGTCAGAACCTTCTACCGGAGGCTTCTGACTCGTGAAACACATCGTAATGTTTCCGCCATCGCGAGAAATCAGATGCCAGGCTTCATGCAACCCCTGCTTCTTGGCCAGCCTGCGCAACGACACGACGTTAAAATTATAGAGATGCGCCTCATGAAACGTGCTGTGTGGAGCCTGGCAGGTCGCCTCCACATTGGGGACTTCCACCACGAGCATGCCGTCTGATTTCAGCCAGGATCGCAAGAGGGCCAACACGGAGCCGGGATCTTCTGTATGCTCCAGCACATGCCAGATCGTCACGAGATCGAACGACTCAGGAGCGAATGCCGCATCCTGTACGAACCCGACCTGCACCGCCAGCCCATATTCTTGGATCGAATAGTCCGCATACCCTTTATTCGGCTCGATCCCGCTTACACGATGTCCCAGCGATTGGAGCAAATAGGCAAATTCCCCCCCGCCGGTCCCCACGTCGAGAACGGCCTTCTGGCCGGATAGCAGCCGATCGATTTTCTCGAAACGCGACAACGCCACATGGCCCGCGCGCAGAACGTGCTTCGGCTTTGGCCTGTAGGCCTGCTTGTAGGAGATCCGATACTCGTCTTCGTAAAACTGCCTGGCATCATGCGGGCGGGGATCGGACCAGACGAGCCCGCACGATCGGCAAATCACCGTTCGCAAGGGCTTCCCGCTTCGGCTTTTATTCGAGAGGATCGAGACCTCGGCGCCACCGCAGAGATTACAGGGGATCACACAGGATTCCGCTTGTTGGCTCATTGCCCTATTCGGCTCCCATTTAGTAGAAGCAACACAGGAACTTTGTTCTCAGCAGACCTACTATAGGTGCGCATTCCAGCCGACGCAAGCTTGCAATCGCTCATCGTCCTACGTCTCGATCCGGCGCCGGTCATGCATGCGTTCTCTGGTGTGCGGCACGGCTTCTTGCATCGGATAACAACCAGTCCACAGCCTCAGCAAACGAGGAGGCCACACAGTCAGGGGCCGATCCAGACGTCTTCAGCCCCTCCACCTGCTGCGGAAGAACAGCTCCGGTCGTCACCAAGATGCTCCGCGATCCGACGCGCTTCGCCAGTTCCATATCGCGCGCATGGTCGCCGATCACATATGACCGCGCGAGATCGACAGGCTGCTCACGGGCGGCTTGATCAATCAGGCCGCGATTGGGTTTCCGGCACTCACATGAATCGTCAGGATGGTGCGGGCACACGTAAATGGCATCGAGCGAGACGCCGGCCTCGTCGAGGAGGCGCCGCAGTTTCGCATGAATGCCGTTAAGATCGCCGATCGAGAACAGTCCCCTCGCGACCCCCGACTGATTCGTCACCACGATCAGCCGCGCGCCGGCCTGTTTCAGGATCGACAGGGCTTGCGCCACACCGGGAAATAAGTCGAACTGATCGGACGACCGGATGTAGCCGGGATCAGGATTCAGCGTTCCGTCACGATCCAGGAAGATGGTGTAGCCGGAAAGGACGTTGGGCTGGTCTGTCTTGTCTATTCGGTCTGTTTGGTCTGTCTTGTCTATCTGGTCTGTCTTGCCAGAAAGATCCGAACCACCAGATAGACCAGATCGACCTCCTCGACCAGACAGACTAGATCGACCTCCTTGACCAGACAGACCTTCTTGACCAGATGGACCAGACAGACCAGATGGACCAGACAGACCCGCAAGCTGCTGCACCGCCGTCTCGTACACTCGATCAACCGACACCCTTGTCATGCAACGGTGGTCGATCGGACATTCTCTTAGGAGGCAGGGGGCGCAATCGACCGGCTCACGCACGATCGACTGTTCTTGACCATAGGGCGCCGTCGTCCGCCAGTCGGTCGGCCCAAAAACCGCCACGATCGGCACATTGCAGGCTGCCGCAATGTGCATCGGACCAGTATCGTTTGTGAGGAGCAGGCGGCACCGCTTGGTAGCGGCCATTAGTTCACGGATCGTCGTTACCCCGGATAAGACAATGGACCGCGTCCCGACAAGAGCCGCAATAGCCTTTCCCAGCGCTTCTTCGCCCTTCGCGCCCAGCACCATCACCGCCACTTCCTTCCCCTCATCCTGCCGTGCGCGCTCCACCAACCGACGCGCCGCTTCCGCAAACCGTTCAGGCAACCAGCGCTTGGCGCTTCCGTAGGTCGATCCAGGATTGATCCCGATGACGGCCTCGTCAGGGCCGATCCCTGCCGAGGCGAGCCTCTTGCCCATCGCCTGCGCTTCCTCAGCTGAAACAGCCAGCGCCGGCGCGGACGGTTCACCCGCCAATCCCAACGGTTTGAGCAGGTTCCAGTAATAGCCGACTTGATGGGTGAGGGCGGAACGATCGGGAACGGCGACAGGATCGGTAAGAAACACTGTGCGCCCATCGGTGGCATACCCATACCGGCGCGGGATTCCCGCAAGCCAGGTGAGGAACGCGGCCTCGAATGCATTCTGAAACAACACCGCCAGATCGAACCGCTGCCGGCGCAAGTCGCCGGCGAGCGCCCATTTCCCGGCAAGGCCAGCATGAACGCTTTTGTCACGGTAGATCTCTACCCGATCTAACCCTGAATAGCCGATGAACAACTCCGCGACAGTCGGCTTGGCAAGCACCGTCAGTTCCGCTTGTGGAAAGAGCGACCGGATTCCGCGAAGGGCCGGCTCGCACATCACCGCGTCGCCGATCCAATTCGGGGCCCGCACCAGAAGCCGCTTGATCGATTCTCTACGCACAGGACTCCACTCCCCCATCGCCCAACACCAGCCGGCGCAGCCGCTCTTCCCCATGCACGACCTCCGCCCGCACGCGTAACGCCCACCAAAGATCGTTCGGCACAAGAAGAGACGAAAGCTTGCCTGCGTCCTTTTCGGTCGTCATCACAATGTCTGCCCTCGCCGACTGTGCATCGGCTCGAATCCGGCGAACATCGTCT
>JAOUEB010000237.1 GCA_029858925.1 Nitrospira sp. | reverse complement strand
TTCTTCCACGCTTGTTTGCCGGGATTCAAATTGCTTTCCAGCATAAAGCCCATGATCGACTGGCGGCCTTCGCGGAATTGCCGGAGCACGTCACGGGCCACGAGGCCTTGGCGCGTGTGATCCTTGCGGGAGTTGTCGTGCGAACAATCGATCATGATGGGTCGGGCGATGCCTTCGCTCGCGACGGCCGCTTCGGCCTTGGCAATATGCTCGTCTTCGTAGTTGGTCGTCCCGCCGCCTCCTCGTAGTACGATATGGCGATCGGGGTTGCCCATGGTTTTGATGATGGCGGTTTGCCCATCGGCGTTGATGCCGACAAAATGATGGGAAGCGCGGGCCGACGTCATTGCATTGACTGCGACCTGGAGGCTGCCTTCTGTGCCATTCTTGAATCCGACGGGCATGGAGACACCGCTCGCCAATTCGCGGTGGGTTTGGCTTTCCGTCGTCCGGGCGCCGATGGCGCTCCAGCTGACCAGATCGGCGATATATTGAGGGCTGATCGGGTCGAGCAGCTCAGTTGCGCAGGGCAGGCCGAGTTGGTTGATGCGCAGGAGAATAGTCCTGGCCAGCTCCACCCCGGTGGCAATGTCACAGGTGCCGTCCAGGTGAGGATCGTTGATCAGGCCCTTCCAGCCGATCGTGGTGCGAGGTTTCTCAAAATAAGTCCGCATGACGACCAGGAATCTGTCGCGTAGCTGGTCGGCGACCGGTTTGAGCTTGACGGCATATTCATAAGCGGCGTCGGGATCATGGATGGAGCAGGGGCCGACAATGACGACCAATCGGTCTCGGTCTTGTCCATGAAGGATTCGGCGGATAGCCTCTCTTGTCTCCACAACCAATGCGGCGGCTTGTTCTGTGATGGGGAGTTTGGTCTTGATTGCGCGTGGCGAAGGCAGCGCCTTGATTTCAATGACATGTTGGTTGTCGATTGGTCTAATCATAGCCCACCTCTACCCATGATGAAGTTCGACAGCATATCCGAAGTGCTTTAGAGAAGTCTACACCGCTATCTGTAACTGATTGAAGAATAAGAAGAATAATCTATCTGTCATGGCGTATATTTGACAGGATTCTTCTAATTGTGGTACTCCGACCATCATTAATCATGGGTATGAAGAATCTCACCCGACTAAAAGCCTGCTTCTCGGTCGGTCTTATTGTCCTGCTGCTGGCCCTTGCGCCGTTCGCAGTCGCGCAAGATATCCATCATGAATTGGCCGCCGCCGACCGCGACGGCCATGAACACTCCGACAACGATCTTTGCCAGTGGGTGCAGCATCACACGGCGGGATCGCTCGATCAGGATGTTCCACGGCTGGCTTTTTGCGAACTTGTCAGACATCATGAGTCACCAGCTGAATTTCTGCTGTTTTCCGTAGCGCGTCCTCTCGTCGGTCCCTCGCGAGCTCCTCCTTCTCGCTAGATCCAGCGCAAAATAATCATGGCAGTGGGTAAGCCTCACGGCATTGGCGGGGCTGCCCATTCTATTGTGTTTCTCCATCATCGGTATGACAGTGAAGAAGGATGCGATGCAGCCTGTTGTCGTTCAATGGTTATTGTGCGCAGGGGTGGCAGTAGTTGCTCAAGCGACGTGCGGTGGCGGCCTGGCACTCGTTCACGCAGCAGATACCGATCGTCTGGTGGTGGCAGGAATCGTCCAACATGCGGATCTCCGGCGAGTGCCCCAAGTCGTTGTCGAGGTGAAGGATCAAGAAGGCCTCGTGGTATCGTCCGGCCTGTCGGACCAGGCCGGTGAGTTTATGCTTGTCGTTCCGACAGCGGGGACCTACTCTGTCAGCGCCATATTGGAAAACTATCGCAGTGAGTATGTCGTTCTGAAGCTGGGGGACGATCCTCCCCGGCCGGTCACACTGACGCTCTCGACCGCGAGAGATATTGCGCTGGAAGTCGTGTCATCGCTGCCGCCGATCCAATCCAGAGTGTCGAGCGAAACCTATTCGCTCAGCCGAAAAGAAGTTGAAGCCCTTCCGCGCGGAAACAATAACGAATTACATGATGTGCTGCTGACGATTCCGGGGGCGGCTTATGGAGGGCTCAAGCAAGTCCACGTCCGGCAGGACCATGCCAACGTACAACTCAGAGTCGATGGGGTGCCCATTCCGGACACGGTTTCATCCACGTTTTCAGATGTGATTGCGCCGCGCGCCTGGGAGCGGGCGGATATCGTGCTCGGTGGAATGGACGCCAACGTCGGCAATAAGACGGCAGCGCTCATCGACATCACGACGAAGAGCGGCACCAAGCCCGGCTTCGGGTCGCTCCAAATGTTCGGCGGATCCAATCGGACGATCAATCCATCGGTTGAGTATGGAGGCACGGTCGGGGAGAAGTTTCGTTTCTACATGTTGAACAGCCACACGGCGACCAACAGGGGAATTGAGCCTCCGACGGTGGGCCATTCCATCTTTCACGGACAAAGCGAACGCAACCAAACCATGTTTCGCGGTGACTACCAGCAAGACAACAAGAATAACTTCACGCTGCTCTTTCTGAACTCCATCGCCAAGTACCAGATTCCCACTATGCCGGGTCAGATGCAGAATGGCGCGATCCTAGGCGCGTTGCCGACGGGGTTTTCGGCGGTGCCGTCGGAAATGGTGGATGAGAATCAAAAAGAGAACAACCAATACGGCCATCTAGTCTGGCGGCATGATATCGATGCCAGTCATTTTTTCAGCCTGGCCGGGTATGTTCGCCATACGAGGGCCACGTTCAGAACCGATCCGCTCAATGTCTTGGCTTACACGCCAGATGTGACAGAACCGTTTTCCGCCGGCAGCCAAGATCGCACGGCCTATTCGGGCGGCATTCGGCTGGACTACACCTACGTCTACAGCAAGGAGCACGTGATCAAGACCGGCTTCCAGATCGACCGGACGCAAGCGATCAACAAGACACGCCTCACGGCATTCGATGCCACGCTTGCCAACCTGGTGAACGTGAACGCCGACAATCGATTGATCGGGTATCGGCAGGAATTCTGGATTCAGGATCAATGGACACCCAACGACCATTGGACCTTCAATGTTGGTGTCCGTGGTGATGCTGTACAATATCTCCGCAGCGAAGGGCAGGTGAGTCCACGAGTCGGTGTCACGTACACTCATAATCCATCGCACGCTTTTCACGCCTTCTACGGACGCATGTTTACTCCCCCGAACCTGGAGGCCATTTCCTTCGCCAAGTTGAATACGGCCGGGACGACGGCTGCTCCAGAGGACACAACGAACAACACCGTTCGGGCAGAGCGGGCCCATTACTTCGAGGTGGGGAGCTACCATGCACTGACGCAGTACGCCACACTGCAATTGACGGGGTACTACAAGTTGGCCAAGTATCTTTCTGACGCGGGCCAGTTTGGAACGACGCCGCTCTTGAATTATTTTGCCTTTGAACGGGGCTGGAGTAGGGGCGCGGATGCGGCGCTGCGGGTGCAGATTACGGACGGCCTGACCGCTCGCGGCAACATTGCCTGGGGGCAATGCAAAGGGTATGGATTGCAATCCGGACACTTCTTGCTGGAGGCAGCTGAAATCGCGGATATCAATTCGAAGAGCGGCGTGCATTGCGATCACCAGCAGACCTTGACGAGTTCGGTGACTACCAGCTATCGATTGCTTGATCGGACGACCTTCACCGCGCAGATGCTCTTTGCATCGGGATTGCGCACGGCGGATGATGGGGCGAAGACGAACTCTTCTCAAGT
>JAOUEB010000236.1 GCA_029858925.1 Nitrospira sp. | reverse complement strand
CTGGCCATGCCCGACACAGCGTAGCGCCATCCCCAGTGCCGCCGTCGTCTTGCCCTTGCCGGCGCCCGTGTAGACGATCAACAAGCCCTTCTCATCCTGTGCCGCCTCAATGCGCCGATCGACCGAGGCTTTGAGCCGCTCCATCTTTGCTTTGTGTTCATCCTGCTCTATCATCTCGCGCCTCTCAAGCTCCCGGATACTCTTGTCGTCGTCCGACGAGCTGACGCTACCAAGGAAACCGCAACATGGGGCTGGCTGGAAAAGTGAAGATGCGTATAGAGCGCCAGGGTGTTACTGAACACAAGTCCATCAGGCCCCTGAGAGTCCCCTCGCGCATCGGTGAGCGCACAGGCATAGGTCAGTGGCCCTTTCGGCAGCAGCGTGGAATAGTGAAATTCATGGCCCCGTGCAGCCAAGCCGACTGAACCGAGAATGCATGGTTGCACAAGTTTGACCGTCCGGTATCCCAAAGTCATTCGGTTGTTCTGCATCACTGCTTCGGCTGGAAACAGCCCAACCATCTCATACGCGGTCCCGGAGAAATCGCGAATCGCCTGTGTGAGATACATCATGCCGCCGCATTCCGCATAGATCGTCCCGCCACCAGCGGCAAATTCTCTGATGGCCGTTCTCATCGCCACATTGCCCGCCAACGTTGCCCCGTGCAATTCTGGATAGCCCCCACCGAGATACACCATCGTCACATCGTCCGGAAGCGACTGATCCCTGAGTGGCGAAAACTGGATCAGTTCAGCTCCCTCCGCTTCCAACAATTCCAGGTTCTCAGGATAGTAAAAACAAAAGGCCTGGTCCTGCGCCACGCCGATCCGAATCGTCCGCCCCTCGCGTTTCATGATAGGCCCGGGAGACGCCGGTGCCAACGCGTTGCATGAGCGGGCCAGCGCCTCGATTCGACCCAGATCAATGGTCTTAGCAGCCGCCTTGCCCAGCCGAACGTAGAGTTCGTCGGCTCCCCGCTCCATCGCCGTGACCAACCCAAGATGGCGATCGGCGATCGTCACCGCCTCATCCAGTCGCAAATATCCCACCACCGCCACATCCGTCTCGTGCTCGACAGCTTCCTTCAGCAGCTTGTAATGACCTTCGCTGCCGACCCGATTGAACAACACGCCTTGTACTCGAAGTCCCGGATCGAACCCCGCATACCCTGCCACCATCGCCGCAGCGGACCGCGCCATTGCGCTGCCATCGACAACCAAGAGCACCGCCGCATCCAACTGCTTGGCTAACTCAGCTGTGCTGCCGATCTCGTTCACCGGTGAACTCCCATCGAACAACCCCATCACCCCCTCTATAATGGAGAGGTCCGCATCGGCTGCCGCCCGTGAGAAGATCGCCCGATTGAGAGCTTCCCCCAACATCCACCCATCTAAATTTCTGGAAGGCCGACCGGTAGCTGCCCTGTGATGCCCGGGATCGATAAAATCAGGCCCCGCCTTAAACGGCTGCACCAGGCGGCCCCGCATCCGCAGGGCCGCCATGATCGCCAAGGTCACAGTCGTCTTGCCGACACCGCTATGGGTGCCGGCAATAACGAGTCGTGGATAACAGTTCATGTACCCTACAGTGGAATGTCGTAGTTCATTCTCACACCGCCGAACACTGACCTTGTCGGGGTACCGAAAAACGTGATCTCCTCATACTCTTCATCGAAGAGGTTGTCGACACGAACGTACGCCTGCCAATTCTTAGTCACGTCATATGACGCGGACAAATTGACGACATTGAAGACGCCAAGCTTTTGGCTGGACGAATTGGCCAAGTTGTTATTCCTGGCTCCCACAAACCGATAGTCGATGTTGAGTCGTAACGCATCAATCGGTGCATAGGTAAAGCCGACCGTCGCTTGGTCGACCGGCCAGCGAGGGAGTCGTTTATCACCTCCCAGTTGGAGCGTGGGACTATCGAATGCGCGAGTCAGCGTATGCGTATATTGTCCGCGCACCTCCAATCCTTTCAACACGATCAGTTTGAAAGCAAATTCCCACCCCTGCGTCTTCGCATCGGCAACGTTGATCGGACACAATCCGAACGATCCCGGTGGGCATAAGGGGCCGCCGGAAGCAAACTGAATCATGTTCTGAAACCGATTCCAGAAATAACCCGCGTTGAGCTGGAGACGATCGTTGAACAGGCGCTGCTCGATCCCAAGATCCATGCTCAAACTTTTCTCAGGCTTCAGATTCGGATTGCCGAATCCCTGAAAGTACAAATCGTTCATCGTCGGGGCTTTGAATCCTGTGGCATAGCTTCCTCGAAATTTCGTGCCGGTTTCTTTGACACTATAGCCACCGGTCACGCGATAGGTCGTCGCGGCGTCAAAGTTGTTGTAACTATCGTGCCGCCCCCCCGCCGTCACGAACAGGCGATCCCATAAGTTCACCTGAGCCTGGGCGAAGCCGGCGTTCGACGAAATGACTTTCGCGGGCGCCGTGGACCCGAAGAATCCCGCAGAATCACCTTCTTCTCTCCGCAACTGATATCCGGCTGTGAGCAGCACCCACTCACCGACCCGAACATTGTTTTGCCACTCCAGACGACGGTTGAGGACTTCCAGATCGGTCGCAAATGGGCTAAAGCACAGGTTTGGGTTGGGCTGAAGAAAGCAGTTGGGAATAGCTGTCATAGGCTGTCGTGTCACCACATTGAACCCGGCCGTCCCCATCCCGCTGTTACTGATCGATCGTTCATTGGCCTGTGACAATGTCAGCTTCGTGGTCCACCATGATGTCAACGGTTGTTCATAGGTCCCGTTGAGAATGAGATTGCGGTTTGTCGATCGAGCACCGAAGACATCGGCAGGTGCGCCACTGTCCGCAAATCCGTCAAAGCTGGTCCGTGAGTCGTACCAGCGCATGTTGAACTCTACCCGCCCATCTTTGGGAAGTGCCGCACCTACCTTTGCCGATACCTGCGTGTTGTGAAAGCCGTCCCCTTCAAACGCCCCTCGGCGATAATTGATCGCCGAAAAGCTGCTGGTATCCCAACGAGACACCGAAGCCGAAAAATCAAATGGACCTTTTGCGCCGGAAATATTGCCTCCTTCACGAAAGGTGGCGAATGAGCCATACTCCATGAAGGCACCCACTCGAGGCGCTCCCGTTCCCTTTTTGGTGTAGATGCTGATGACTCCCCCTATGGCATCGGACCCATAGAGCATACTCTGCGCTCCGCGAAGTATTTCAATCCGATCGATATTCTCCGTAGTGAGATTCGCGAAGTCGTATGCGCCAGTTGTGGGACTATTGACAATGACGCCGTCGATCATCACCAGCGTGTGTCGCGCAAATGCACCTCGCATCTTCACCGAGGCCTCTGTGCCAGGGCCGCCGCTTGACGTGGCGAACACGCCCTGCGCCAATCGCAACGCATCGATGACGGTTTTGATTTTTTTACGTTCTAACTCCTCCCCGGTGATCACCTCAACGGCGCTCGTGACCTGCTTGGCTGGGATTTCCGTTTTCGTCGCGCTGACGACGACGTCCGGCACTTCGATGACATCTGGTTGATCAGCGGATGCTACTTGAATGTCTGGGGCTGCATGGACGGGAAGACTCAGCGCAACCAGGGGAAGGACACTCCACCATAGACGACACACACGAACACACCACCACATGACGACCTCCCTTATGCTCGAAGGGTTGAGTTGAATCGACTGCCGGCTGGGTTTCCTGACTTGCGGATCGTCGTGTCCCTGCGCCTTCCCATGCGCCGAAGCGCACAGT
>JAOUEB010000006.1 GCA_029858925.1 Nitrospira sp. | reverse complement strand
GTTTCTCCTTGACCTCGGGAATGAGGCACCTCCCGGTTGTTCGGTCATGGAGAGACCGTTGTGCATCTTAGATGCCACTCGTGGTCGCCGATGAGACGACAAGACGAAGCAGGTGAAAATGAGGCTATTGTGAGGGGGCGCTAAGGTCAGCAACCAATAAGCTTAGAGTTCCCTGTCATGACGTGAGGTATTTTGCGGCACTGCTACACGAAAGCCTGTGGCGGAACATCCCTCTCACCGAGACGCTATCTAGTGCGATTGGCATTACGGAATCTCACATGGAGAGAGACACCACGGAAGCAAGGCCTGGACTTTGCGCTCGCCTGGTGAAATCACTTCGAACTCTGACCTCCTCGGCCTGCTTGCGTTCGGTGATGTCGATCGAGACACCTAGTACCTGGTTCGCCCGGCCATCCTTGCCGATGATCGGGCGTTTGATGGTTTGGAGCCATCGCTTTTTCCCCGCCACGTCAATAATGACTTCCTCCGGGATGAACCGCTCCTTCTTCGAATCCATCACCTCACGGTCCATCTTCAGGAACAATTCAACTTCGGTCTTGTTCGGGTTGAAATCCGCATCCGTCTTTCCGATAAGGTCCTCGATCGTCGTGCCATAAAAGTCGGCGACGGCTTGGTTCGCCAGGGTAAATCGTCCGTCTCGGTCCTTGGCAAAGATAAAATGGGGATTGATGTCTATGATCTGCCGAAGAAAATCGCGCGAGGCTAGGACCTCTTCATCAGCCAATTGTCCCGTGCTGGTGGCACGTCGTGTACTCTGAGGTGTCTGATTCTTGGGCGAAGATTTCTTCTTGATCGTCTTCGGTGGCATAGGAGAAGCCGCAATTCCAGGCCTCATGTGAAAGCCACGCAAGAGCAACGAGTGGTCGAAGCACAGATATCGGGGTCAGTGCAATTGCGAGAGAACGGCTCATGCCATTGGACATCCGCGAACCCAATCGGGCTCTGATTCCCACTGAATCCCATTTCCCATGTAGGCCGAGAGCAGAATGGCTCCGGCGACCCACAGGATGATAGTCGCATTCATCCGATCACCGGCGCTGGTCCAGCGTCACGAGGGCTCCGGCGAGGCCGAACACCAACTTGCTCATGGCCTTGTAGTCCAGTGTGTCCGGCAGATCAGTCGGGCGGTGGTAATGGGGATTCCTGAACAGGGCCGTGTCTGTCAGCATGACGGCCGGATACCCCTCGTTCCAGAAGGATCTGTGATCAGACCAATCGACTCCCGGGATCCACCAGGGGCCGGTGTAGGTTTCAACCTGCAAGTCCATGTGGGCGACAAGTCCATCCCGAACTTGTGTTTGTAATGGCTGTGAATCGTCATTGCTGACGATGGTGATGAAGTGGCCGGTCGTCGGATATTGCCAACGTAGCCAGAAGACCGGAAAGGGGAATGATTGGCTCCCCGGTTCCTGCGAGTAATATCCGACCGACTCCAAACAGAGCATCGCCTCGATCTGGTCGCCCCTCTCCTTGAGCGAACGCGCATAGATGCGGCTGCCCATGTGCCGGCTGCGGAAAAAGGGAGGTTCCTCCAACGTGAAGGCCACGAACCGCACGGTCTTTCGGAAACGCGTCTCTGCATGGAGGCGAGCCAGTTCCAGCAACAGCGCCACTCCACTGGCATTATCGTCCGCGCCCGGAGAGCCGACAACTGTGTCGTAGTGGGCTCCAATCACGATCACGCGATCGGGCTCTTCCGTTCCCCGCCGCTCTGCGATGATGTTGCGGACCGGCAACTCCCCGGCTTGATAGGGCTGCTCGGTGACATGGTAGCCCAGGGTCGCCAACCGCTGCGAGATGAAATCGGCAGCGGCGTTCAGATTGGCCGGATCCTCGTAGCTCCTGGGACCAATGGTGACGGCCAACGAGTGCACCAGGGTCTTGAGCTCCGTGCGCACGCTTCCCTCATTCCGCTGAATCTCGGACACATCCCTGCTCCAAGCCCATCCGCCCGCCGCAGACAGCGCCGCGGCGGCTACGACAAATCGGAAGAGGAAACGAGTAACTCCATGCTCTCTCACGTCGGATCTCTTGCTGTCATGTGGGCGCGGAATGCGAGTTCGCCGCCGTCCGGTGGCTCCTCCAGGCCGAGGCCTGAATGCGAAGTCTCATCGTTTCAGGATCAACAACGCCTCGCAGGAAGAGCAGCCGATCCGTGGTGCGCGACCGAATGACCAGCGTGCCGATCCTGAAAAACTCCGCGACGATCCCTTGTTGAACCGTGATGTCACTCACGTCGTGCAGTGGAATGGATTGAATCTCACGCCCCGTATATCCGTTTCGCACCGTCAGCACATCCCTCGTCAGCTCATAGTGCGCCCAGCGACGCAGGATTGCGGCACAGGCGATGAGCAATCCGGCTCCCACGAGCCACGTCTGCCAGCCATCCACGCCAAACCGGAACAACAATGCGCCGCGTAGCACAGACAGGGCGCTCAACAAATAGAGCCAACTAAACTGCGCCCATGCAGGATAGGCTTCCCAGAGCATTCGATGGTCCTGTTCTGTCTTTTCGGCAAGGTGAGGCATCGTCATCGTTCCACCCTGGTGGCCTGTTCGAGATCCTCGACCAGGATCGCACCTGAGATTGCCGCTACGCGTTCAGGTTTCATGAGCAAGTGGGATGCCGACCGAGCGTCAGGCGACTGTCGAATATCCAGGAAATGCTTTTTCTGAGATAACTCGGGGAATTAGGAACTCGCAGGAACACTCTTCCCCTTGATATAGAACGGCATCAGCGCCGTTGACCGGATCCGATGCGCCCTTTTGCCACAGCCCATTCCGTATGACCTGGCGCAACTTTCCTCAAGCCTTGAGGGCTCGTGACCGTAGGAGATCAGGCGGCCATTGCGGCAATGCCATTTTCAACAGCCCGGAAGCTTGAACGGGCAATTCGTGCGGCTAGATTTTGAGCGTCATAGCCTCACGGTGTGATGGCGGCCCGCGGTGCTTCATCAGGCAGGTGCTGAAGGAAAAACTGCATGACGCGCGCTTCGTAGCGGGTTCCTTCCTGCGCATGCGCGAACCCATGGTCTGCGCCGGGTACAATCCAGAGTTCCGTCAATGACGGGTCTGCGTTGGCGGCAATTTCTTTCGTATGATGTGCGGGAATTTGAGAATCGGCATCCCCATGAATCAACAGCAGGGGAGTTTGTAACGTTCGCACCGCGTCCATCGGCGCCGCCTGTTGTATGTCCAGGCCAAGCAACAGATGAGCCCAGAGCTTTGACAGCGCCACGAAGGGCCATTTGAGAGGGCCCGGCAGGAAGAAGAATTGACGCGCGATCAGCTTTTCGAGCGAGGCATAGGCGCTGTCGGCCACGATCGCGCGAATGTCGGTAGATCGACAGACGATGAATGCCGCCGCGCTCATGGAGAATCCAAGGGCCCCGATGCGCGAGGGATCGACATCCTCTCGCTGCTTCACGTAGGCGACCGCCGCCTCCACATCCCGCGTCTCCAGCAGCCCAGCCGTCGTATAGGCCCCGTCGCTGTCTCCGAAATACCGGAAGTCAAAGAAGAGCAGATGAAACGTGGTGTGCAGGAACCGTCCGTGTCGCAGAATATTCGCCTTGTCGAACGGGTAGCCATGTCCCACGAGAATCGTCGCCTTCTTGCCGGTCGGACCATCGACGGCAGCAGGGATGAACCATCCGCGCAGAGTCAGTCCGTCCGAGGTTGTGAACGACACGTCCTCGTAAGGCAGGCCGTAGTGTGCAGGGTCGTCCAAAGTTTTTACAGTCGGCGGGAAAATGCCGACAAGCAGATTTACGAGCGGTAAGAAAATGATCACGCCCAGAAGCGGACCCAATGTCTTCCAACTCACAACGGGTTTCCTTTTGGCTGGGCGGTGGAGTCTTGTGTCATCGCTGTTTGAACAAGGCGATCTGCCACTCGCCGCCTTCGTGGCCCGGGCGACCTACCACTCTCACGGCCACTGGCCTGATCATCGGATCCTTCCGAGCGGCATCGCTCGTTCATCGAGGCTCAGCACGTGGTATCACTTCAACGCTTCACGTGCCTCGCTGCAGGCCAGGCAGGTCGTCGCCGTGGGTAGGGCCTGCAATCGAGCCACGGGGATGTCCTTGCCGCAGCCCTGACACCGTCCGTACGAACCGGTCTCGATTCTCGTGAGAGCAAGGTCGATGGCTTCGATTTCCCTCTTTCCCCGTTCATCCAATCGATCGAGCAACCGGACCATCGTTTCCGTCTGCCCCCGCTCCATCGCTTCGCGTTCCACATCCGTCTCGAGCCACAACAGATCCTCTTCAGTCTGCGTGACCTGACGAAACAGCTCTCGGCGTTGCGCCAGAAGTGTGGCGCGAAAGTCCTCTAGAGGCAGCATGATCCCCTTCCTCCTCTTCTGCTCAAGAACCGATGGTGTCTTGTGTGCTACGTGCCATAAGAAGCCAGAGCATTCCCAATGCCACGATGCCTGAAAGGTCGGCGTGAACAAATATGATCGTAATGGCAATAGGTTAAGGCCTCGGGTGGTGGCAACCACAGAGAGGACAGCTGATGGATGGGGTATTTTAGGCCGTGGGGATTCCGGCCATTGTCGCCAATTGCCTCAGAGAGGCAGTCTGGTTATCCCTGTCTTTTCGGATCAATGTGCTTCGTCCATTCATCCATTGTTGTCACTGGATGAATGGTACCGGTTTGGGTCGGAGCCAGTGGTTCGAAAAACTCCAACAGGGCTTGGTAACTTTTGGCCTGAACCGTGATGTAGTAGGTGTGTTCCGTGACCGCGACATAGGCGCTCAGGATCTTCACGCCTTTCTGGGCAGCCAGGTCCCGTTTGGCCCAGAATTCGCTGAGCATAGTCGCTCCGTCTTTACTCCTTCCCGGGCAATTCTCTGGTGTGTGAGTCCAGTGCGCAACAAACACCATTCCGTCGTCGTGATTCATTCCTGTCCCTTGTGGTGTGAGGTGGCCAATGATGCTTGGTATCAAGGGGGCTTCTCACGATGGAGCAAGAAAGCCCCAGCTATCTGCTGCGGGCAAGTGTACTCCAACACGTGATGCGTATCCACCGCTTCGGCTGGTGACGGAAAAATGTCAGAGGTTGGGTCAATATCTCTTGTGTCTGATGAGATCGAATGGGGAATTTGGCACCAGAGGGGATCGATGCTTCTGTTGCGTATTTCCAAGCCCTATTGCCCCGTCACGTTTGGACAAGGGGGCAGGTTGTCTCTAACGCCGCGATGTTCGGTCGATCCGATCTCCCCAATTTCATTCAGGTCGTGTGGCACTAGATCTGCACAAGATTGAGTCACTCAAGACCAGCCTTCCCGACATTCACCAAGGAGGAGCGCATGATTCGCACCATGATCGTCATCAGTCTTGCCACGCTTGTTGCGGTGGCCGGCATTCCGGCTGCAGGGGCGCAAGAAACCAAACAGGAGCCCAAGCCGTACACCCACGCGTTTCTCAAGAAAGCCGGAGAGATGCAGAGGGCCGAAATCTCTCTGGCTCTGTTGGCTGACGGGAGGGCCGCCAACCAACGCGTGACGCAGTTCGCGGAACATATGATCGCCATCCACAAGAAACTGCTCCAGGAGGTGCAAGAGCTGGCGGCTGAGAAAAGCGTTCAGGTGCCGACTGAGTTAAGCGACGAGCATAAGCAGAAAATCAAAGAATTCTCACAACTCTCCGGCCACACATTCGATCGGATGTACATGCGATATATCCTTGGGGATCACCAGAGGGACGTACAGGAGTTTGAGGACGGCATGCAAACCCTGGAAGATTCGGATGTGCTGCATTGGACCTACAGGACCTTGCCGATGTTGAGGGCGCATGTGGAGGAGGCCCGATGGCTCCAGCAGGGGCTGCAGACAAATTAATCAGGAGAGATGGCTCCGGCGTCGATGAAAAGGGGGAAGGATCGAGAAAGAGGTTCGCGGTTCCCCTAATAAATGACAGCCGGCCGGTTCTCATTGACGACCAACATCAATCGGCGCCGCTTGAATGGTCGTTCGGGGTCCCGTGTATAGTGGCCGAGGTCTTCTGAAACCTCCGTGAGGCTGAGAGGAATCGAGATTCGTTGCCTCATATGGGGCACAGGGGTTTCAATTGCGAGATCCACCAACTCGTCGCTGGATCCTGTGACTTCCGCAGTCAGATCCCGCACATCGAGAAAATGCACAGTGACTCGTTCTTCCGGATCAATCCAGGGAATGATTTTCTTTCGTTTTTCCAGATTGGTCATGTGTTCCTCCCACCGATGGTTTCATGGCGAAATCGCCCGATTCTCCCGTGGTACTCATCGCGCCAACGACCGGAGGTAGAGCAGAACATTCCGCTTCTCCTTCTCCGATAACGTCCACTTCCAGGCCCCCATGGCCGTCCCCTGCTCGCCTTCATGAATGACCATGGCAAGATCCGCATCCGACTTCCTCTGGACTGCCGGATCGGTGAGGTCGGGAGGTGGAGGGCTTACCTGGTTATAGGCCTTTCCTTTCCCCCGTTCGCCATGGCAGAACGCGCAATACTGCCCATAAAGACGCTTGCCCTCCTCTAAATCGTAGAATTCGCGCAGCGCCCTTTCATCACTTGCCTGACTCGCCGCGACAGGCGCCGGAGAAAGACAGGACAGGGCAAACAACAGCACTAAGGCTATTATAGATCTCGCCGGCATAGGACCCCCCTATTCATCAAGCAGCCCACAGGCGTTTCGACTCAGACAGCAAGTGGTGGTCATGAACAACCTCATGCCGGCTGTCGAGTACGCCGTCGCTGAATCCACCCGAACACGCAACTCAACAGGTTCCCGATCGTAAACCAATGAAGACCTCCGAATACAGTCGTCAGAAGAAACGCTCTGACGTTGACTCCTTGATGCGCGTGATACCACAAGCCTGTCCATGTGTCGGTAAGACCGGAGAGGAGTCCGAGCTTCGCTTCTATCTCAAACGCCAAGGGAACAGTCGGAGCATCGACGACAAAGAAGAGAAAATAGGTGAATACGATCTGGCCCTCGGTATTGACGTGGCAATAGAGAAAGACCAGAAACGATGCAAACGAATGAATCACGAGCAGGGTCGCGCCCAAGACCAGACCGTCTTTCCTGTCCGCATAATTCATAAGCACTTCTGCTGCAAGCGCCGATCCGCTGCTCCGTTCCTCGTCGCTCGTATCTCGTGAAGCGTGAAGCGCACGACGGAAAGAACGTTTTCGTGCCGGATATCCTTGTTTGCGAGATACGAGATACGCTTCACGTGATACGCGATCCCATGCGCTCTCGCGACGAACCGTCATGAATAATGCGGGCTAGAGCGATTCATTTGATGAAGCAGACGCTAACCCTTGACGCAGACCAACGGTTCCAGCCTGGCCACCTTCCGAGCCAGCTTCGCCTCATCCGCCGCATCGACCACCTCGCTGACATCCTTGTAGGAGCCGAGCGTACTTGGGGCGGCCATTCACCAACGGGGTCCCCCGTCGACATCGAGCCCGACCCGCTTCAGGCAAGCACGTAACTGCTCGATCTCATCAAGCAGATCGATCATCACCGCTGCGGCATCGACTGTTGCTCCGAAATCCCTCTGCAGGCGGGCGACTCGGCGGGCACAGATGAGATCCGCCGCGCGAAAGCGCCAGCCCGATGTCTCCGTACCTTGCGGCTCCAGCAGTCCCACGGCCACCAATTCGATGACCCACTGCGCCTCCGCGCTACAGGCTCTCGCCAACTCCTCGATCGACAGCACGGCCTCATCGCCGATCACGTTTCCTGTCAGGAGCTCTTGTTCTCTATCCATATTTAGACCCCCAGTGCTTGTCGCGGATTGAAGGCCAGTTCCCGCGCCATGGTGTGATAAATCCGCTGGGCATGCTCCGTGTGCGCCGGCGGAAGGACCACTTCCAGGACGAGATAGAGATCGCCCGCTGGTTGGCCGGGAATGCCGCGGCCCTTCAGTCTTAGCTTTCGCCCGCTCTGCGAGCCCGGGGGAATTTTGACTTCAACCGCGCCAGTCGGGGTCGGCGCGTTGACCGAGGCTCCAAGTGCCGCTTCCCACGGAGTGAGCGGCAAAGTGAGAAACACATCGCGTGCCTCCACCCGATAGAGGGAATGGGGAGCGAAATGGACTTCCAGGTAAAGATCGCCCGGCGGCGCCCCGCCGATTCCCGCCGCACCCTGTCCCGCCAGCCTGATCAACTGGCCTTTACGGAGGCCCTTCGGGATTTGCACATTGAGCGTCCGCTCCCGCAAGACGACCCGACCTTGCGCATCCAGTTGCGGTGCGCGCAGCGTAATCCCACGGGTTGCGCCGGTGTAGGCATCCTCGAGCTCGATGAAGATCTTGGCATGATGATCCTCCCCAGGAGCCCGAGCAGATTGGGCATGACGACCGAATTGACCGAACAAGCTTGAGAAAAAGTCGCTGAACTCGACGGCTTCCTCCGGGGATACGGTCCCGCGGGTGAACTCAAAGCCCGCGCCCCAGTCAGGCGGAGGCGTAAATTCCTGCCCCGATTGCCAGCGCGCGCCGAGCTGGTCGTAGGCGGCTCGCTTCTCCGGGTCATGGAGCACTTTGTAGGCTTCGCCGATTTCCTTAAAGCGCGCTTCCGCTCCGGACTCCTTGCTCACATCCGGGTGATACTTGCGCGCCAGCTTGCGGTAAGCGCCCTTGATGTCGTCGGCTGTCGCTGTACGCTCAACCCCGAGGATCTTGTAGTAGTCCTTGAATTCCATTCTGCCTCTTGCCCTGAAGGTCGGCCGATTCCGTCAATCGTCGCCTGTAGGCCTCCTCATTCCATCTTATTCCCATCTGATGACGTCGTCTGGACTGCTGGAATCACGACGATCTTTCCGTCTTTGAGCTCCACATGGGCCGTATCCCCATCCCGTAGCTCACCTTGCACCAGTGCGTACCCGATGGGGGTTTCGAGATCCTGTTGGATCAATCGCTTGAGCGGGCGCGCGCCGTACACAGGATCATAGCCGCGTTGAGCGAGATCAGCCTTCGCCTGAGCCGTGACGTGAAGAGTAATCCTCCGCTCGGCCAGGCGCGCTTGCAGGCGGGTCAACTGGATGTCCACAATCGTGATCAACTGCGCGGTGGAAAGCGGGTGGAACACCACCGTCTCATCCACGCGGTTCAAAAACTCAGGCCGAAAGTGCCGGCGAAGGTCAGTCATAGCCACCTTTTTCATCTCTTCGTACGACAACTGTTGCTGCTGGGCTGCGAGGATGTCCTGACTGCCGATATTTGAGGTCATGATCAGCACCGTATTCTTGAAATCAACGGTGCGACCATGTGAGTCGGTGAGTCGTCCGTCATCCATCACCTGGAGCAGGAGATTGAACACGTCATGATGCGCTTTTTCGGTTTCATCAAACAGAATCACGGAAAACGGGCGACGCCGGACCGCCTCCGTGAGTTGACCGCCCTCCTCGTACCCGACGTAGCCTGGCGGGGCGCCGATTAGCCGGGCGACGGTGTGTTTCTCCATATACTCCGACATATCAATACGAATGAGATTCGCTTCATCATCAAAGAGCGTGGCAGCCAGGGCGCGTGCGAGCTCGGTTTTCCCGACCCCGGTCGGACCGAGGAACAGGAATGACCCGACAGGCCTGGAAGGATCCTTGACCCCTGATCGGGCGCGCACCACCGCATCGGCCACGGCTCGGACCGCCTCCTCCTGACCGACCACCCGCCGATGCAGGAGATCCCGCAGGTGCAGCAGCTTCTCCATCTCTCCTTGCACCAGACGAGCGACGGGAATGCCCGTCCACCGGCTGACGACTGCCGCGATGTCGTCTTCATCCACTTCCTCTTTCAGCAACCGGTGTCCGTTTTGCCTCTTCACCAGGTGCTGCTCCTCTGCGGTGAGTTGCCGCTCCAGCTTGGGCAATTCGCCGTACCGCAATTCTGCGACCCGGTTCAGGTCGTACGCCCGCTCGGCCCGTTCCATCTCCTGTTTCATGCCTTCGATCTGTTGCCGAAGCTTATGCAGGCGACCGACAGACACTTTCTCTGTTTCCCACTGGGTCTTCAGCACATCCCGATCGCGCACCTTCTCGGCCAACTCCTCTTCGAGCGTCTCTAATCGTGTGCGGCTGGCGGGGTCGGTTTCCTTGCGGAGGGCTTCCCGCTCAATCTCCAACTGCAGGACCTTCCGCGAGATCTCATCCAACTCTGCCGGCAGACTGTCGATCTCAGTCCGGAGGCGAGCGGCCGCCTCATCTATGAGATCAATGGCCTTGTCCGGCAAGAAGCGGTCCGCGATGTATCGGTGCGATAGTTTGGCGGCTGCGATCAGTGCGGCATCCTTAATCCGCACACCGTGGTGGATTTCGTATCGTTCCTTGAGTCCTCGTAGGATCGAGATCGTGTCCTCAACCGTCGGTTCACCGATGAGGACCGGCTGAAACCGGCGCTCGAGCGCAGCATCCTTTTCAATATGCTTGCGGTATTCATCGAGTGTGGTCGCCCCGATCATATGCAATTCGCCGCGGGCCAGCATGGGTTTGAGAATGTTGGCCGCATCCATTGCGCCTTCAGCCGCGCCCGCCCCAACGACGGTGTGCAGCTCATCGAGGAACAACAGGATCTGTCCGTGTCCCGCCTGGACTTCCTTGAGAACCGCCTTGAGGCGCTCCTCGAATTCGCCACGATACTTGGCTCCAGCGATCAAGGCTCCCATGTCCAGCACGATGAGGCGTTTGTGCTTCAGGCCTTCAGGCACATCTCCTTTGACAATTCGCTGGGCTAATCCCTCCACGATCGCCGTCTTCCCCACCCCGGGCTCACCGATGAGCACCGGATTGTTCTTGGTGCGGCGGGACAGGATCTGAATCACCCGTCTGACTTCTTCGTCTCGTCCCACGACCGGGTCCAGCTTGCCTTGCCCGGCCAGTCTGGTGAGATCACGCCCGTACTTCTCAAGCGCTTGATAGGTACTTTCTGGGTCCTGACTGGTCACCCGTTGGTTCCCCCGTATTTGTTGAAGCGCGGATAACAGCCGGTCGCGGGTTAATCCGAGCTGTCTAAAAATGCCCCCTTCTCCCACCATCGCGAGCAGGACATGCTCCACACTCACATAGTCATCGTGCAGACCTCGCATCTCCAGTTCGGCCTGGGTCAACACCTGTGATAAGCGCTGCGTCACATAGATCTGTCCAGACGCTGATCCGGGTCCCTGCACCTGTGGAAGCTTATCTAAGGCCGCCTCGGTCGCCTTCCGTACCGCGGCCGGAGAGACACCCGCCTGTTCAAGCAGGGGACCGGTCAGACCGGTTTCTTGTTCCATCAGCGCGAGCAGCAGATGCTCGATGTCAATACCTTGATGGCTTCGGCGCATCGCGTGGGCTGAGGCGGCCTGCAGTGCCTCCTGGAGCTTCAGCGTCATGCGGTTCATGTCCATTGTTCCTCCTAATGCGACGCTTTTTCCCTCTGCAAATTGTCCGAAAGGATCTCATCCGCTTCCAGCCGATCATCGAGGCCAAGGGATTTCTTCCGCATGCCATTGAGCGCGCGTCCTTCCGGTCTGGCGATTTCTACCTCGTCAACCGGCACCTCCCCATGGTGGAAGGAGAAGAGCCCATCCGAACGCTCCTCGGCGGTAACCGGAGTCTACGTCGACCCGCCGCCTTCCTTTTCGATCTGACGCTTCTTGGATACCGCTTCTGCCTGCACCACGTTCTTGCAATGCTCACACACCCAGTGGCCATACAACAGCGCCGGCCCCACTACTCCGCAGAGAAGACAATAGCTGGGTTCGTCGAACGGCGGCTTCTCCTCTCCTCTTTCTTCCATGGTCTGTTCCGTTTTCTCTGACTTCACCATCGTAGCCTCCGTTGCATCTCAAGCGATCATCGTGTGATGCCTGACCTCTTTTCTCCTACCCCTTCACACACACGAGCGGTTCCAGCCTGGCTACCTTCCGCGCCAGCCCCGCGTCATCCGCCGCATCGACTACCTCGCTGACATCTTTGTAGGCGCCGGGCGCTTCTTCGGCGATGCCTCGCATGGATGGGCTGCGAATCAGAATCCCGCGCCCGGCCAAGTCTTTCACCACCTCGCGGCCATGCCACTGTCGCAGCGCTTGGTGCCGACTCATGCTCCGACCTGCTCCGTGACAAGCGGATCCAAACGCCAGCGACATGCTCTCCTCTGTTCCGACAAGCACATACGAGGCCGTTCCCATCGTTCCACCGATGAGGACCGGCTGTCCAACGGCTCGAAGTGACTGGGGAATATCGGAATGGCCTGGGCCGAAGGCCCGCGTCGCGCCCTTGCGATGGACGAAAAGGCGGGTCGGCGTCCCGTTGATGACATGCTCCTCGACCTTGCAGGTGTTATGAGAGACGTCGTAGAGCAGCGAGAGGACGGCCTCCGGCAAGACATCGGCGAAAACCTCCCTGACGAGATGCGTGATGATCTGACGGTTGGCCAGGGCGCAGTTGATTGCAGCCCGCATGGCCCCGAGATATTCCTGCCCTACTTCGGAGTTGATCGGGGCACAGGCCAATTCACGATCCGGCAGCTCGATGTGGTGCCGCCCCGCGCTGACGGCCATGCTCTTGAGGAACTCGGTGCCGATCTGATGCCCAAGTCCGCGCGAGCCGCAATGGATGCTCACGACGAGGTCACCTTCGCGGACTCCGAAGACTGCCGCCGCCTCCGCATCGAACACGGTCACGACCTGTTGCACTTCGAGGTAGTGATTGCCGGAGCCGAGCGTGCCCATCTCATCCTGCTGCCGCTTCTTGGCGTGATCCGAGACATTCTCGGGTTTGGCGCCGGCCATGCAGCCGTGCTCTTCGATGAACTCCAAATCCTCATGCAGGCCATAGCCTTTCCCCACTGCCCATTTCGCCCCGCCGGAGAGCATTGCGTCCATCTCGCGCCGATCCAAGTGCAGCGTCCCGGTGCTTCCCACACCGGCGGGAATGCGATGAAACAAGGCCTCGGCCAGTTGTTCCTTCACCGGCTGAAGATCCTCGACCGTCAGTCCGGTGCGAAGCGCTCGAACTCCACAGGAAATATCGAATCCCACGCCACCGGCAGAAACGACCCCTCCAAGATCGGGATCGAAGGCCGCGACTCCGCCGATGGGAAACCCATAGCCCCAATGGGCATCGGGCATTGCATAGGAGGCCTGGACGATCCCCGGCAGCGTCGCGACGTTTACGACTTGTTCATAAACCTTCTCATCCATCTCGCGGATCAACGATTCGGTCGCATAGATCACCCCCGGCACTCGCATCTTGCCGTGCGGAGAAATGTGCCATTCGTCGGGCCCTCGTCGTTTCAATAGATTGAGATCCATTGCTGCCTCATTTCTCAAAGTGATTAGTCGGCTGCTGAAACAGTGTGCCAGCTAGTCTTGTTCATGTGGTCTGTTTGGTCTATCTCGTCTATCTGGTCTGTCTCGTTGATTTGGTCGTTAGTTTTCTCTCGGCCAAGCCACAAGCCAAGCCAGATAGACAAGATTGACCAGGCAGACGGGGCTTGTCTCACACCTGCTATACATCCACCACGCATTGCGCAATCCAACGGCCCTGGTTGTCTTGCTTCACCGACAGTTCGGTGTAGGTTGCGCCTTTCACCTCGACGGCGGGTTGATGGCGTGCCACGTCGACCGGTTCTCCCCATGCCGTTGCGTGGAGCGAATGGTCGCTGAAGTGCACGGCGAAGCGGCCGAACAGCATTTTTCGCGTCGCCATTTCGTAGACCAGTGCGTTCAGCCAATCGACCAGCAGCAGCTCCGCGTCAGGCGCCTCACAGACGATCGACACCGATTGCGCCGGAGTGACGGAGTCCACATCAGTAATGACGGCGGTCATGGCCAACCCTGCCTGTTCAAAGGCCGCTTCTTTGGTCACGCCGATCCCTCGCACTCCGATATCGGCCTGGTGCGGGAAATGTTCCCAGCTAGCCTGCTGGGTCTCGGAACGGGAAGGCTGCATGATCGATGAATTCCCCGAGTATGAACCGGTTATGTAACGTTGATCGTCCAAGCCGTTCCCTCGACGCCCATGGGCGTGCCGAAGGGCTTGCATTTGGCTTGCATTGTTCGCTCAAGGCACTGCCGCTCTCGTTCGTTGGCCAACCGGACCCCAAGATCCTCGATGCTGGTCGGATGAAGTCTGATGCGAGCGATGCGGCTTCCCTCCGTTTCGAGCATGAACAGAAACGAAAGATCGTTGCGCTCATCCTGATCGATCATGTAGTCGTCTAGGAAGTCGCCGGTCGAATAGAGGATGGCTTTCCCGTTGTAACATTCGATTCCCTGGGGGGTATGGTTGGAATGGCCCCAATAGAGATCCGCGCCCATGTCGATCAGCTCGTGGGCCAGCGCCTGCATCGCTTGTGATGGCCCGCCCCAGTTGGGACCGACGTGGGCGCTGGCGATCACGAGTTCCGATTGCCGTCGCGTTGAGGACAGCACCTGCGCCATGCGCGATCGGTACGGTTCACTCAACCCTCGTTCGTCGTAGGCCACATAGTTGACGCCCGGCTTCGTCGCGGTCGCTTCCCACTCCGGTTCATTGTCGGTGAGGGCGACCACCGAAACAAGCCCTTGCGGCAGTTCAACCGAAGCCGGGATAAGCGCTTCCTGCAATGTCGCGCCGGACCCGGTGCGTTTGATACCGGCCTGGTCGAGGAGCTGCAAGCAATCCAGCAGCGCGTCGGGTCCGTAATCCAGCACGTGATTATTCGCCAGCGTGACCCCATCGATCTGGGCGGCTTGCAAGAACTCGATGGCGCGGGGCCGGGCACGGAAGTGAAAAGCCTTGGTCGTTGGATGCCATTCTTCTCCCAGGCTGCTGATGACGCATTCCAGGTTGATGAGCCGACAGTCGGCGTCGAGCATGATCGGGAGGACGTCGCCCCACAGAGCTTCTGGGCGCACGGAGCGATTCTGAATGACATACTGATCCACCAGCCGTCCAAGCATCACATCGCCGGTCAACGCGAGTTTCATCGTTAGAGCCATTCTCGCTCCGCCTTGTTGGCCCGTTCTCCCCACAGGGTGCTGAGTGGAACATCCGCAAGAGAGTAAGCGCCGGGGGCGAGATCCGGTAAGGCGCGGGCCGCTGCCAGCATGACCTCGGCCGTGACCACCGCTTCGTCGAAACGCCCTTCCAGTACGAAGTGTTGGCGGCCGAGTCGTTGCGAAGAACTTCGTCGGTCAAGGACCACGCCCCGTGCCTCCTGTTCGAGAGAGGCGAGGCTTTCCACAGGGAAGACCTGTGTCTCCTCGCCGAGAAACAGCGGATCGGCACGAATGGATTCGGCCACTAGATCGGCATTCGCTCCTTCCTCCAATTCGACATACACGTAACGCTGCAACCGGCCGTCGGTCGCTCGGAGTTCGGTACACCGCGCATCTTTCACAC
>JAOUEB010000235.1 GCA_029858925.1 Nitrospira sp. | reverse complement strand
CCCAGGCCCTCGTCTTACCGCGTTTCCATTTGGATCGACACCGGCACGGCATTCGAAATGATGTCATAGACCGGTGAGAATTTCGTCAACTCCTCCAATTGCTCAGGTGACGCATCAGACTTCACGTTGAACTTGACGCGGATCTCCTTATACCCTCGACGGACCTGGTCAGAGAGACCCAGGAAACCCCGCAGATCGAGGTCCCCCTCCAACTGTGATTCCACTGACTCAAGCGTAATACCCCGCGCCGCCGCGTGGTACACAAGTGAGGTCGTCACGCAGGCCGCCAATGCGTGCAACACGAACTCAACTGGGTTGGCCCCCTCGTCCTTTCCAAGCAAGACGGGTGGCTCGTCCGCTTCGAGCACGAACGGTTTCGTACGCGACGTATCTTCCTGTCCAGCCGCATAGAATCCCTGGATCGTGGACCGATTATGGCCGCCGTTAACCCACCGATTGGTGGCTCGGAATTGTGACTTGGCCAGCCCTGGATCCTTCTGGATGGCCTGAATCGTCTGACCCAACCGCTCCACATCGACGCCGTTCATAACTGTGCTGATCGTAGCCTGTGACATCTGTGCTCCTCCTTCTCCCTGACAGTGGTTGATAAAATATTGCCGAAGTAAAAGCCGGTCGGCATTCCGGCACAACAATTCCCAGTTCACCCGTTCACCCGTTCGAGCGACATTCGGCGAAACACCGCACCACAAGGCGGCACTGTCGTCTGCATGGCGCAGTACGTTCGCCGCACAAGACCCCAGGTTATCGGCTGCCATCGATTCCAAGGGGCGAGGGAAAGACTGCGCGCCAAGAAACAATATCCGACAAGTACGCGAGCAGAAGTTCCCACCACCTGCACCCAGTGAATCCACTGCAATGGTTCCCAAAGCCCTGCAGCCAACAGCAACACGTAGGCGACCCGTACTTGCACCGGAAAAGCCGACGCGCTTTTCGTGAGCCAGACTACGTGGCCGATTTGGATGAAGCACAGCAGGATCGCCAGATAGATTCCCATCGACCACCCGGACAAGCCCGAAGCCAACAGAATCACCGTCAGCGCCCAGTACCACCAGCCGAAATCCTGTCGTGCCTTCATCGCCCCGCTCCTTGATGCCTGTGAATGAACCGACATGGCTGGTCACTAGCAGCATCCATACCAGCATGGGTCTATTGCAGGACGTACTGTATTTGCAGTGGTTTAGATGCACTTCGGCGAGGACTGATCACTCGCGAGATCTCAGGAGTCGTGAAATCTCGCAAAGGGATTTGCGAACTCTCATGAATAGATCAGCGTCGGAGAGAATCTGGATACGTGGTCGTGGATGAATCGAGGTCCATGCTAATTGGGTTTCTGAATCTTCAGGGATTTCATGCGTGAGGAAAGGGTGGAGGCGTTGATCCCAAGAAGTTTTGCCGCGCTGTTCTCCCCGGAGACTTTCCATTTCGCAGCTTCAAGGGCGCGCAGGATATTCGCGCGTTCCAGATCTTCCAGTTCTCTTGTGGTGAGGATGGTTGCTCGCGAGAGTTCACTTGTCCGGGCTGATAGAGATGGCACATCGGTGGCCTCCGGCAAAGCCCTATCCAGGTTCAGCCTCCCGTCGGTCGACGTGATCACGGCACGCTCGATCACGTTCTGCAGTTCCCGCACGTTGCCGGGCCAACTATACGCCTTGAGTCGGCGGGCATACTCATCTGTCAGCGGAGCGATCGAACGCCCCATCTTTGCGGCAAACCGCTTGGCAAAGATCATGGCCAGACGCACCACATCGTCACCGCGCTCCCGAAGAGGCGGCAGGGCCAGGGGAAAGACGTTCAAGCGGTAGAACAGATCCTCGCGGAACGTACCCGTTTGCACTGCCTTGGCCAGATCCCGGTTGGTCGCTGCCAACACACGCACATTGATCTTTTTCGTCATGGAACTTCCGACCGGATCGAACTCCCCTTCTTGGAGCACACGGAGCAGCTTCGCTTGAAGTTCGAACGGCAATTCACCGATCTCATCGAGGAACATGGTCCCCTTGTCGGCCTGGGCGAAGCGGCCCTCACGTTTCTTGGTCGCCCCCGTGAACGCCCCCTGTTCATGCCCGAACAACTCGCTTTCGATCAGCGTGGCAGGAATCGCGGCACAGTTGACCGTCACGAGCGGGCGATCGCGGCGGGGGCCCGCATGATGAATCGCCCGGGCGACCAACTCCTTTCCCGTTCCGGTTTCCCCCATGATCAGCACTGTTGCATCCGTGTTTGCCACCTGAGCGATATCACGGAGTACCTGTTGCAACGCCTGACTCTCGCCGACCAAGGTGTCGTCGCGATGGAGGGCCTGCAGTTCCTCGCGCAGCAACTCAGTTTCAGCCGTCAGCGACTGGATCTTTTGCTCCGCCTTCACCCGATCATGGACATTCCTGAGGATCAGCGTCGTGAATCGAGCCCGGTGCATCTCGAAGCGGGACAGGGTCGCCTCGGCCGGAAAGGAGGTGCCATTGGGACAACATGCAGTGAGCCTGCCAGGGATCCAGAGGGAGCGCCGACCCTCCGGACGCGCATCAAGCTCGCTGATCAATTGCACGAGACGCGCGGCATCCGTTTCAGTAAGAAACACTCGAAAGTCCTGCCCGATCATGCGGTCAGATTGTGATTGAAAAACAGTTTCAGCCGCGGGATTCACTCGGGTAATGAGAAGCTGCTCATCCAGTTCGAGAATTGCGTCCATCGCGCTGCCGAGCAGCCGACCGACTTTTTCTTCTCGTTCTCGAACTTCGGCTTCCGCACGCAGTCGCTGCAGTTCGGCGGCCGCCCGTGCGGCGAATATCTTAAAGATCGCGTGAACGCGTGGATCCTCCGGGATCGGTCGTCGGTCGATTACCGCCAGATGTCCGAGAATGCTCCCGTCCGTGTCCAGCAGCGGTACACCCAAGTAGCTTACGGCGCCGTTGTCAGCCACTTCCGGATCGTCAGGAAAGAGTTCGATCAACCGATCCGGGAAATGGACGAGTTGCCGCTTGTCGATGACCTGTTCACAGGGCGATCCGGCGATGTCGACCTCATAGTCCTGCACCCATTGGCCATCCATCCAGAAGGCAAGAGCGCGAAGGCGGCGTGTGTCGGGAAAGTATTCCGTCACCCAGGCTCCGTGTGTCGCGAGGGCTTTGGCTAGATTCTTCACGAGTGCGGCAAAGAACTCCTGTCCTGTTTCCGCTGCCGTCCCTTCGAGAATCGCACGCAACGCAACGTGGGTTTCAAGATCCTGTAGCGGCGTTGAGCCATCGGCGTGGGGAATGCCCATAACGCCGAAGTATGTAACGGCTACGCGACGGATTCAAGAGGTGCCGATAGGCACCCCCTCATCACTTGTCTTACCGCTCATCGCTGACTCACACATCATCGTGCCGCACGCTCTGGCCGTGATACACTTCCCACCCTCATGTTCGACGTGATCCTCTATCAGCCGGAAATTCCGCCGAACACCGGCAACATCATCCGCCTCTGCGCCAATACCGGCGTCAGACTGCATCTTGTGAAACCGCTCGGATTCTCGCTGGAAGATAAGCAACTGGTGCGGGCCGGATTGGACTACCACGAATTCGCCACGATTACGGTCCATGACAATTGGGAACACTGCGCGGAGCAGTTCAGAGCCCGCCGCATCTTCGCCGTTTCGACCAAAGGCACACAACGATACGACCTGATCCGGTATGCACCAGATGATGCCTTCCTGTTCGGTCCGGAAACCCGCGGGCTGCCGACGGAGTTGCGGGAATCCGTAATCGAGTCGCAACGAATCCGCCTCCCGA
>JAOUEB010000234.1 GCA_029858925.1 Nitrospira sp. | reverse complement strand
ACAGCAGCGACGAGACGCTGGCATTGGCGCGCAGCCATGCGAGCCGCAATCAGGTCGAGGCGCGTTGTGTGTATCGAAAGGCGGATGCCTTCGAGGAGATGAGAAATCTTGTGAAGGCGGGGCGGCGGTATGATCTGGTGATCCTCGATCCGCCGGCATTTGCGCGGAGCGCGCAGGCGCTACCCCGCGCACTGGCCGGGTACAAGGATGTCAATCTCCTGGGTCTGCGATTGCTGAAACCGGAAGGGTTTCTGGTGACAAGCTCTTGTTCGAATCCTGTGTCGGAAGAAGACTTCTGGACGACGATCCGCCTGGCGGCGCGCGATGCCAGGCGGGAGATACGGCTGATCGAGCACCGAGGTCAGGCGGCGGACCATCCCATTCTGGCTTCTATGCCGGAAACGCGCTATCTAAAGTGTTGCATCGTGCAGGCTTTCTAGCCCGCCTCGTGAAGCGTGAAGCCCGCTCCGCCGACGGCGCGAGGCGAGTGCAGGACGGAATGAGCGTGTGTCTCATCTTTGTTTGCGAGATACGTGCATTTGAGCGATTTCCGTGAAAATTGTCACGAACGTTGCAAGTGCCGCTGTAACCAACTGAGGATTTCATGCGTGACCCGTTGTGGGTCGTCTTGATGCACGAAATGCCCGGCGTTCTCTATCTTCACGATCGTGAGATCGGTCACGAACTTCTCCAAGCCATCGAGATTCTCTCGCGCAAGGGCGCAGTCTTGCAGGCCCCAGATGACGAGCGTCGGTATATCGATGACGGGATATCCTAATTTCTGCTGGCGGGCGGCACCACCCCCGAGCAGGGCGGCACGGTAGTAATTCAGCATGGCGGTGAGCGCGCCCGGTGCGCAAGCTTGTTGCCGGTACAGGTGGACGATGTCGTCAGGAAGGTGTTCGGGCTGAATCCGCATGCGCTCGAAGATTGCACCGATGACGCGCGCGTGACCGGCCGTCAGTACGGTCTCAGGAAACCAGGGGATTTGAAACAGTGCTGCGTACCAAGATCGGTGAAACTGCCTCCATCGGCGGATCTCACGCTCAAAGCATCCCGGATGGGGGGCGTTCAACACGATCAACGCATCGATCATCGTCGGCTTCCGCATGGCATAGTACCAGGCGATGATCCCTCCCCAATCATGCCCGACTAAGGTGACGTGGCGGCTTCCGGATTCATTGATGAGCGCCGTGACATCGTCCAGCAGCGTTTCAATACAATAGGCATCCAAATCCGTCGGTCTGGTCGTACCGGCATATCCCCGCAAGTCCGGGGCCCAGACACGATACCTCGCGTGTGCCATGGGTGCGATCTGATGGTGCCAGGAAAGAGCGGATTCTGGGAATCCGTGCAAGCACAGCAGCAGTCGATCGCCGGATCCGGCGACGGCTACTCGAAACGACAGGTGGTTGGCAGAGACCTGCTGAAATGCATACAGGTCTTTACCAGCGGAATGTTGTAGCATCAGGCTAATCGCTTGGAGGCTCGAAGTGTCCGGACGGGCGTTGGAGCCAGGGGACTGAGGCTTGGCGGGCTTGTTTTGCCAAACTCCGCAGACTCATCTCAGCTGCACGCAATAGCTTTGGATCACCGGCTTGCATGAGTGCCGTGAGGAGGACGTAAAGCGATCGGTCCATTCGGGAACAGGCTAAAATGCGATCCGTGACCGGGTCGATGTGAGACGGGGGCGGTTCGCCTGAATCCTCTGCGTCCTGAAACAGATAATCGAACGAGCGGGGATCGTCGAATAGCCAGGCAGGCGGAATGCGGAGGGCAGCCGCCAACGCTTGGACTGTCGCGGTAGAGGGATCGGCTTCTTCCGATTCAATCTGCTCAAGCAGCGCTGATGGAATATGTGCCAGGTCCGACAATGACTCAAGGGAGTGTTTCTTCGAGAGTCTCCAGGCTTGAATGAGGGGGCCGATAGGCATGGCGCGATGATACAGACAAGGGCCGATCTGTTCAACGGTCTCGCGAGGCATTGGAATTATCACAATGATTCAAGGCCTTATGGGATATTTCTCGAACTGGAAGATGAGGGGGGAAATCAGTTAAAATACGCGTCGAGTTTGGTGAGATTTTTTCGCAGTGTATCAAGGAGGTGGTGGGACCATGTTGGGAACCGATATTCGCGGCATTATGGCCGAGGAAGAAGAAGTGCAGCGTCGGCAACAGGCCCTGAAGTCACTGATGACGATGCGGTCTCGGCAGCTTCGGGAGTCACTGGATCAGCGGATCAAGCGTGCAAGGAGCACCGGGGATTGGACGATGTTGTCCAAGGCCGAATGCGCGGACCTGCACAAGCGAGAGAAAGCGCACCTGCAATCCCAATTGGAGCAGTTGCAGTTTGAGCAGACCCGCACGAGGGGGAAGCTGACTGCGCTGAAGCGGGCAAAGGCCAGAGCCCAGCGTATTCGCGCGGCGGAAGCAGCGTCTGAGCGCAGACGGCGGTAAGTCGTCTGCAGTACCTGTTGCGGAATATTCTACGGGCATTGGCGGAGTACAGGTGGACGTAGCGCCCCCTCTTCAAGCCCTGACACAGCGGCAGCGTTCGCTGGTCCGGCTTCTTCTTCATGACAAGAACACCAGGGTACAGGAAGGCGCCTTCGTTTTGGAAGGCGCCAAATCCTGCCTTGATCTGATTCGTCGGCATCCTCAGACCATCCTCAATCTGACGATGTCGCCGCGCTATCTCCAAGCGGAAAGCGACGAAGGGCGACAAGCCAGATCCACGCTCGCGGTTCGCCAATTTACCTGCTCCGATGCCGTCTTTGACCAGCTGTCCGATGTCGAGGCGCCGCAGGGACTGTTGGCCGTCATCAGGCAGCCGCAGTGGGATGAAAACCGTCTGTTGGGGCAAGCCAGGGTATTGGGAATTTATGGAGATCGGCTGCGAGATCCGGCGAACGTGGGAGCGATCATTCGCACCGCCGCCGCGTTGAACCTCACGGGCGTCTGGTTGAGTTCCGATTCCGCAGATCCCTTCGGCCCCAAAGTTGTTCGCGCTGCGGCCGGTACTGTTGTCACCCTTCCAATTTTCCGTGGATCGGACGTCGGAGTCTTCGAGAAACAGCAGTGCGTGATATATTCGGCTCTGGCGCCTTCGCCTGGTGCAGTTTCCCTGAGGAACATTCAATCTATTCCCCACCGGCTTATGATTGCAGTCGGTAATGAGGGGGAGGGATTGGCGGAATACATCGTAAAGCGCTCTGCGGTTAGGTTTACGATCCCGATGGCCAGCGCTGTTGAGTCATTGAACGTTGCGGCGACTGTAGCGATTTGCGCGTTTTATCTGAGTGCTCTCCCGACAGTATCCTAACCTGTATTGTGCATGGCCGTCTCTCCTCCAACCGACGTTAGGCGCTTCTGGAGCACGGAATTACGGGTTTCTGATTTCATGTTTCGTGTTGTCAGAAAAGATACTCCGACAATTCGGCACTCGATACATTGTCCAGGCAGAAGCGTCACGTCATGAGTCTGTATGTCGTTGAAAAGATATGGCGATCTGTCCTATAGTCAAATTCCATATCAATCGCGTGACAATAACGCCTACAATCTCCAGATGGTAACTGTATTGTTCAAGAGTCATGACCAGTCTATTGCATGGATGAGCATGCGGTCGGTTCTTTCGCTTGGATGTGTGATGAGTGTGCTGCAACTCGGCCTTTTGTGGACCGTCCCCGGCGCGTTGGCAGAATCCGGGGTGCAGAACTATACGCTGGGTGCCATTGTCGATCTGGCCTTGGCCAAGAACCCCTTGGTGTTTTCCGCAGAAGGTCAGATCGAGCA
>JAOUEB010000233.1 GCA_029858925.1 Nitrospira sp. | reverse complement strand
GCAGTTCGGTTGGCCCCCTCCAGCTTACGGAAGTTTCGTGGCTTCCGGTTATGGTCCAGAATGGCTTCCCTGTAAAGGTCCCGCACGTCCAGCATCATCTGAAGAACTCGATGGATTTGTGAATGGCCGCCGCGAGTGCGTCGATGTCTTCCTGAGTGTTGTAGAAGGCCAAGGAGGCTCGGGCAGTGGCCGGCACGCCACAGCGACTCATCAATGGTTGTGCGCAATGGTGACCGGCGCGAATCGCGATCCCTTCATTGTCCAGGAACGTTCCCAGATCGTGGGGGTGCACGCCATCGACGACGAAGGAAATCACTCCCGCCTTTTCTTTGGCGGTCCCAATAAGCCGCACTCCTGCCATGCGGGAGATCCGATCCGTCGCATAGGTTAACAGCTCCCGTTCGTATGCTGTGATCGCATCCAGACCGATGGCCTTCACGTAATCGACAGCTGCACCGAGGCCGACAACCCCCGCGATATGCGGCGTTCCCGCCTCAAACCTGTCTGGTACTTTATTATAGGTGGTCTTCTCGAACGTGACGGATTGGATCATGTGGCCCCCTCCTTGATAAGGAGGCATGGTTTCGAGGAGAGCGGCTTTGCCGTAGAGGACGCCGATGCCGGTCGGTCCAAACAGCTTGTGACCGGAAAAAGCATAGAAATCGCAGTCCAGCGTTTGAACGTTCACTGCGAGGTGCGGCACGGCCTGAGCGCCATCGACGAGCACCGGCACGTTGTGAGAGTGCGCGAGTTCGACAATCCGGCGGATCGGATTGATCGTGCCGAGCACGTTGGACACGTGAGCGATCGCCGTCAATTTCGTTCGCGGCGTCAGGAGCTTCTCGAACTCATCGAGCAGAAGCTCCCCGTCGTCGTTGATCGGCGCAACGCGCAAGACGGCGCCGGTCGCTTCGCACAACATCTGCCAGGGCACGATGTTGGAGTGGTGTTCCATAGTCGAGATGAGGATTTCGTCTCCGGCCCGAACGTGAGTGCGGCCGTAGGTTTGCGCGACTAGGTTGATCGCTTCGGTGGTGCCTCGGACGAAGACGATCTCGTTCGCCTCGGCTGCGCCGACAAAGTGTTGGATGTCGGCACGGGCTGATTCGTAGGCTTCCGTGGCCCGTTCGCTGAGCCAGTGGATGCCACGGTGAATGTTGGCATAGCTCGTCGAATAGAACCGGCCGAGGGTATCGATCACGACTTGTGGCTTCTGAGCGGAAGCCGCATTGTCCAGATAGACCAGCGGCTTTCCGCGAACCTCCTGCTTGAGGATCGGAAAGCCTGCCCTGATCCCCTTCGCGTCGAACGGGCGAGTGGGCGACCGCTGCTTACCTGTCGTGTCCTGGTTCGATCTCATGCCGGGAGACTTTCACTGTGTGACGGTGAGGCCCATCGGGATAACAGCTCCGTAAACCGGTTCCGAATCCTGTCCTGTGCGATGAGACGAATCAGCTCGCTGCCAAACGCGTGGGTCATGAGCCTGCGCGCATCCTCCAGATCGATACCGCGAGAGCGCAAGTAGAACAGGACATCCCGATCGAGCTGCCCGACGGTCGCACCGTGTGTGCACTTCACGTCGTCGGCAAAGATCTCAAGCTGCGGTGCCGTGTGAATCACGGCATCCTCGGAGAGCAGCAGATTATTATTGGTCTGTCTGGCGTCGGTCTTGTGTGCATCCGCCCGAACCACAATCCTGCCGTTGAACACCCCGGTTGCTTGCTTATCCAAAATCCCCCTATACAGTTGCCGGCTCGTACAGCTTGGCTTGGCATGTTCGATTCTGGTGTGGATGTCCACATGCTGGCGGCCGGTGGCGGCATATACCCCACGGAGCGTACAGCTGCCGCCCTCGCCGGCAAGGAGCGCATGGACCTCGCTCCGATCGAACGTGCTGCCGATCGCAAGGGAATGGGACGTGAACGTGCTGTTGCGACCCTGATGAACCGCGAGAGTTCCGATGTGATAGGCCGCCCGGCTTTCTTGCTGCAGCAGATGGTGGTCGAACACGGCCTCCTCACCCAGGACCACTTCGGTCACCGCATTGGTGAAATAGAGATCGTCTTTCAACCCTACGTAACTCTCGATGACCGTCGCTCGGCTGGAAGAACCGGCTACGATGAGAACCCGCGGGTGCGAGACGGTGGCTTCGCCATTGGCGCAGGAGGCAAACACCACGAGTATCGGCTCCTCGATCACCATCTTCGGCGGGAGATAGATAAAGGCTCCCTCCTTGAGAAAAGCCGTGTTCAGCGCGACGAACACGTGGTCGTCATACTGGGCCTGCTGACCCAGATGTGCTTCCAGGAGACCCGACGAGACCACACAGCTATCCTCCAGGCTCCCGGCGATCACGCCCTCCGGCAGCCGCTTGAGCAAGGACAACGACGGCGAGAAACGGCCGTTCACAAATGCCAGGAGATGGCCTGCTCCCACCCATGACGCCATCGGTTCCAACTCCGCTTTTGCGATGTCCGGCCCACGCTTCGCGGTCAAGAAGGGGGTCTTCACGATCGGAGTCACATCCGTATGTCGCCACTCCTCATGGTGAGTCGTGGGAAATCCCAAGTCGGCGAAACGGGTGCCGGCGGCTTGGCGAAGCTGTTGCATCCAGGCCGGCGTGGTGCCGGCGATCTCTCTTTCGAATCTCGACAATTCAGTGCGGTAGAGATCGGCGACCGGTCCAATGTCCTTCATGGTGCAGCCTTCTCTTCGGAGATCCGGGTATCCGGCCCTTCCAACCATCCGTAACCCCGCTCCTCGACGGTGAGGGCCAGCTCTTTCCCCCCCGACTGAACGATGCGACCGTTCAGGAGTATATGGATGTAGTCGGGAACGACGAACTTCAACAACCGCTGATAGTGTGTGATGAGCAACATCGCTCGGTCCGGCCTGCGCAGGGCGTTCACTCCTCCCGCCACGATCTTCAGCGCGTCAATGTCCAGACCTGAGTCGGTCTCGTCCAAGATCGCCAGCTTCGGGTCTAGAAAGGTCATCTGTAAGATCTCGTTGCGCTTCTTCTCACCGCCGGAAAACCCCGCGTTGACCGGCCGGTTCAAGAAATCCACGTCCACGTCAAGCAACTGCGCGCGCTCCTTCACAAGGGCCAGAAAGTCGATGGCGTCGAGTTCTTCGAGCCCCCGGTGCTTCCTGATGGTATTGAGCGCGGCTTTGAGGAACTGCAGTGTCGTCATCCCGGGGATTTCGATAGGATATTGAAACGCGAGGAAGAGCCCCTCCCTCGCGCGTGCTTCCGGCGGCATGATCAGGAGATCTTTCCCTTCATAGCGTATGGTGCCGGCGGTCGCCTGGTATCCCTCGCGGCCTGCAAGGACATAGGCCAGTGTACTTTTGCCGGAGGCGTTCGGCCCCATAATGGCGTGCACCTCTCCGGCACGGATGGTCAGGTTCAGGCCGCGCAAGATTTCCTTGCCGGCGGTGGCCACATGCAAGTCGCTGATTTGCAGGATTGGGTCGGGCATCGTCTTCAACCAACAGTCCCTTCAAGGCGGACATTGAGCAGCTTCTGCGCCTCCACGGCAAATTCCATTGGCAGTTCCCGAAACACCTCGTGACAGAACCCGTTCACGATCAATGAGACGGCATCCTCGGCCGAGAGCCCCCGCTGCCGGCAGTAGAAGATCTGGTCTTCACCGATCTTGGTGGTGGATGCTTCATGTTCCACCTGTGAGGAGGCGTTCTGCACTTCAATGGAGGGGAACGTGTGGGCGCCGCATCGGTCGCCCAGCAACAGGGAGTGACACTGGGTATAATTGCGGCATCCCGTGGCCTTCTTG